>NZ_JBFAOU010000009.1:0-110470 GCF_040675365.1 Catellatospora sp. NPDC049609
GAGCGGGAGACGCTGGTGCTGCTCGGCCGGGGACTGTCCAACGCGGAGCTGGCCAGGGCGCTGTTCGTCAGCGAGAACACGGTCAAGACGCACGTAAAAGACCGGGCCTGCGGGCCAGTGCGGTGAGGGGGTGCCGGGTGTCAGCTTGGGGGTACGGCGCACGCGGCCGTGCCGCCTGGGAGCTGGTGGCGGTGGCGGGCGACCCAGCGGTAGACCGGCCAGGACACGGCGCCGACGCCGGGCAGGTCGAGCGCGCCGCCGACCGGGCGCCAGCCGGCGTGGCTGGAACGGAGCAGGGCGGCGATCGCGTCGGGGCCGGCGAGTGCGGGGCGGCCGGGCGCGACGTACTGGACCGCCTCCCGGCACTGCTCGCGGGTGAGGCCGAGGGCGGCGAGGTCGGTGTGCTGCCACGGCACGATCCGCGCCCCCGTCGGCACCCGGCGCTCGAGGAACCGGGCGCACGCGGTGCAGAAGGCGCAGTCGCCGTCGTACACGAAGGTGGCACTCACGCCTTCCATACTCTCCCGCCACGTGTCCGGGCTGTGGCCGTATGCCCTGTGCGTGATGTCACGCTCGGTACGGTGGACGGGATGGGAATGAGGTAGCCGGACCGGCGGTTGATATGGACGCTGGTCACTCGATCAAATGAGGAGCACGAACATGGGCACGGGCACCGTGGAGTTCACCACCGAGAACTTCGGCGAGAAGACGAGTGGGGACGGCATCACCTTCGTCGACTTCTGGGCGAGCTGGTGTGGGCCGTGTGTCCGGTTCGCGCCGGTCTATGAGCGGGCCGCCGAGGCGAACCCGGACATCACGTTCGGCAAGGTCGACACGGAGGCGCAGGGCGAGCTGGCCGCGCACTTCAACATCCAGTCGATCCCGACCATCATGGCGATCCGCGACGGCGTGATCGTGTACGCGCAGCCGGGCGCGCTGCCGGAGGTGGCGTTCACCGATCTGATCCAGAAGGTGCGCGAGCTCGACATGGAGCAGGTTAAGGCGGACGCGAAGGCTGCCTAGTCTTCGAACATATGTTTCAATGGCGGGGTGCGCTGGAGTCATCTGACCGAAAGCCCCCCGCCGGACGCGACCGCGCCGGTGCAGCAGCCGCTGCCCGGCGCGGTGGTGCGGACGTTCGACACGCCCGAGTTCGCCGGGATGACGTTCTACGAGGTCCGCGCCAAGTCGCTGATCAACAAAGTGAGCGGCGGCGAGAACCGTCGGGTGCCGTTCGAATACACGGTCAACCCCTACCGCGGCTGCACCCACGCCTGCTCGTACTGCCTGGCCGGGGAGACGCCGGTGCTGATGGCCGACGGGCGCACCAAGCCCATCGCCGAGCTGCGCGTCGGTGACGCGATCATCGGCACGGTCCGCGAGGGCACCTACCGGCGCTACGCCGTGACCCACGTGCGGGACAAGTGGTCCACGGTCAAGCCCGCCTTCCGGGTGACCCTGCGCGACGGCACCGAGCTGGTGGCCAGCGGCGACCACCGGTTCCTGACCGACCGAGGCTGGAAGCACGTCACCGGGACCCGGGCCGGGGCCGCCCAGCGGCCGCACCTGACCACGGGCAACAAGCTGATGGGCACCGGCCGCTTCGCCGAGCCGCCCAAGGACTCCCCGGAGTACCGGCGCGGTTACCTGCACGCCGTGCTGCGTCCGGAGCCGGAGACCGGCTACCGCGACCCGTACGGCACCGTGCCGCGGTTCCGGCTGGCGACCGAGGAGCCGCAGGTGATGAGCCGCGTGATCGGCTACCTGCGCGAGTCGGGCGCGCACACCGCCGCGTTCGAGCCGCTGGGCCGGGGCACCGGCGTCAGCACGTACGCCCGCCGCGATCTGGAGCTGATCACGACGCTGCGGCAGCGGCCCGCCGAACGCGACGCGGAGTGGGACAAGGGTTTCCTCGCGGGCATCTTCGACGCGGAGGGCAGCCACACCTCGGGCCTGTGGCGCGTCGTGCACACCGACGCCGAGCTGGTCGAGCCGACGCGCCGGGCGCTGCGCGGGCTCGGGTTCGACTTCGCGGTGGAGGACCGGCGCTCCCCGATCGGCCTGCTCAGCCTGCGGCTGCTCGGCGGCCTGCCGGAGAAGCTGCGCTTCTTCCATCTCACCGACCCGGCGGTGACCCGGCGACGCGGGGTGCAGGGCATCGCGGTGAAGGGCACCGTGCCGCTGCACGTGGAGTCGATCGAGCCGCTCGGGCTGGAGCTGCCGCTGTGGGACATCACCACCGGCACCGGCGACTTCATCGCCAACGGCGTGGTCAGCCACAACTGCTTCGCCCGCAACACGCACACCTATCTCGACCTCGACGCCGGGCACGACTTCGACTCGAAGATCGTGGTTAAGGTAAACGCGCCCGAGGTGCTGCGACGGGAGCTGGCCGCGCCGCGGTGGGGCGGCCAGTCCATCGCCATGGGCACCAACGTCGACTGCTACCAGCGGGCGGAGGGGCGCTACCGGCTGATGCCGGGCATCATCGGCGCGCTGTCGGACTGGTCGAACCCGTTCTCGATCCTGACCAAGGGCACGCTGATCCTGCGCGACCTGCCGCTGCTGGAGCGGGCGGCGAAGCGGACCCGGGTGTCGGTGGCGTTCTCGGTCGGCTTCCTCGACGAGGCGCTGTGGCGCTCGGTCGAGTCGGGCACGCCCAGCCCGGCCCGGCGGCTGGACGCGGTGCGCCGGCTCAGCGACGCCGGGATGCGGATCGGGGTGCTGATGGCGCCGATCCTCCCCGGCCTCACCGACGACGAGGAGCACCTCGACGCCGCCGTGGCCGCGCTGGCCGGGGCGGGCGCGGCGAGCGTGACCCCACTGGTGCTGCACCTGCGCCCCGGGGCGCGCGAGTGGTATCTGCGCTGGCTGGGCGAGCACCACCCGGAGCTGACGTCGCTGTACGAGCGGCTCTACCCGGCGGGCCGGGCCTTCGCGAACGCGGACTACCAGCGGCTGGTCACCGCGCGGGTGCGCCGGGCCATGCGGCGGCACGGGCTGCTGCCCCGGGACGGGCTCACCCGGGACCTCACGGCCACCGAGCCGGAGGAGACGGAGGAGGAGGCGCCCGCCGCCGCGACGGCGACGGACGTCCAGCTCACGCTTCTGTGAAGGAGGGCTGCCGGTCGGTGCCCTGCATCCAGCCCACCACGCGGCGCTCCATGATGAACGACAGGAACGGCACGGTGCCGGCCAGCGCCACCAGCAGGATCCGGGTGACCGGCCACTGCACGCGCCGGGCCAGGTCGCCGACGGCGGCCAGGTAGACCACGTACAGCCAGCCGTGCACCGGAGCGATGATCATCACGCCGATGCTGTTGTCGGCGAAGTACTTCATCGGCATGGCGACCAGGGTCAGCGCCACCAGCAGCACGCCCACGATCCAGGCGATGATGCGGTACCGGGTGAGTGCGCCGTTCATCGATACTCCTTAGCGGGATAGTCGCCGGGTCGTGCCTCGGGGTGCTCGCTCAGCCAGGCCAGATAATGGTTGTACGCGGCCAGCTGCGGATCCGCCTCCTCGTCCACCTCGGCAGTGGTCGATCTCACGTGCCGGGTGATGACCGGTCGGGGCCGGTCGTCCACCGGCTCAACGCCCGGGGACGGCTCGTCGGCACGGCCCTTGCGCAGGGTGAGCCGGACCTCCCGGAACCAGATCAGGATGGAGAAGACGGCGAAAAGCGGCCACTCGAAGGTGTACGCCCAGCTCAGAGTGTTTCCCTCGGCGGCGCGGCCCGCCTGCCACCAGCCGAGGGCCAGACAGGTGACGACCGCGAGCACCATGAGGGCATGGCCGGCCAGCCAGCCGGGGGTGAGCAGTCGTCGCACGCGGGCCAGCGTACCTGCCGCCGGCGGGGCGCCTGCTGAGTGCGGCTTTCAGGTTCGCGTCGGGAGGCTCACCGGTGAGGGGATCGACACCGGCCGCGCCGTTGGCTGAGCCGAGCCGGTCTCGTAGCCTTTCCGGGTGATCGCCGTGCCGATGACCCCGCGCACCCGCACCGCCGCCCTCGCCGCGGGCGGTGTGCTGCTGCTGGCCGGGGCGTGGTGGTACGGCCGGACGACCCCGATCCACCCGCTGTCCGACGACGAGGCGCTCACCATCTGGCTGGTCCTGGCGGGCCTGGCCGCGGGCGCCGTGCGCGCCTTCCACCGGTGGCGGCGGCGCGACGGGCAGTGGCGGCAGGGCGCCGCCGACGGCGAGCCGGGCCTGGTGCTCACCCTCGTGCACGACCGGGCCTTCGACGCCGCGGTGTTCGCGGTGCAGCTGCCGGTGATCGCCCGCTGGGCGCGCCTGCACGACGGGCGCGAGCTGGGCCTCGCCGTCGCCTGGACGCTGCTCGCGCTGTGGCTGCTGTGGTCGGCGGTGAGCACGCCCGGCGAGCGGCACCGGCAGCTCGTGCTGAACGCCTCCGGGGTGCGGGTGCTCCGGCGGCACTTCCCGTGGTCGCAGATCCGCTCGGTGCGCGCGAACAGCGGCGCCGGGCTGCGCCTGGAGACGGCCGAGCGCACGCTGCGGATCCGCGGCGCGGACTACGGTGTGCAGGACGCCGACGTGGTCGGCGTCCTGCAGTTCTACCTGGAGCATCCGGAGCGCCGCGGCGACCTGGCCCGGCTGCCCACCGCCCCGCCGGAGCTGCGCTCGCACTGACCGGCGTCAGCGCGCGCGGTACTCCTTGAGCAGGCCACGCGAGATGATCGTCTTCTGGATCTCGCTGGTGCCCTCGCCGATGAGCAGGAACGGCGCCTCGCGCATGAGCCGCTCGATCTCGTACTCCTTGGAGTAGCCGTAGCCGCCGTGGATGCGGAACGACTCGGTGACGATCTCGTGGCAGTACTCGCTGGCCAGCAGCTTGGCCATGCCCGCCTCGACGTCGTTGCGCTGGCCGGAGTCCTTGAGCCGGGCCGCGTTGACCATCAGCGCGTGCGCCGCCTCGATCTTGGTGCCCATCTCGGCCAGCTTGAAGGCCACGGCCTGGTGCTGCGCGATCGGCTTGCCGAAGGTGGAGCGCTGCTGGGCGTACGCCACGGCCAGCTCGAACGCGCGGAGCGAGATGCCGCAGGCGCGGGCGGCCACGTTGACCCGCCCCACCTCGATGCCGTCCATCATCTGGTAGAAGCCGCGGCCCGCTTGTTCACTCCCACCCAGGATCGCCGTCGCGGGCACCCGGTGGCCGTCGAGCACCATCTCGGTGGTCTCGACGCCCTTGTAGCCCATCTTCTCGATCTTGCCGGGGATGGTCAGGCCGGGCGCGGTCTCGCCGAAGCCGGGCTCCTTCTCCAGCAGGAACGTGGTCATGTTGCCGTAGACGGTGTCCGCGCCCTGGTCGGTCTTGACCAGCGTGGCCACCACCGAGGAGTACGCCCCGTTGGTCAGCCACATCTTCTGGCCGTTGAGCACGTACGAGTCCCCGTCGCGCACCGCCTTCGACTTGATCGCCGAGACGTCGGAGCCGCAACCCGGCTCGGACATGCTGAACGCGCCCCGCACGTCCCCGGTGGCCATGCGCGGCAGCAGGCGCTGCTTCTGCTCCTCGGAGCCGTGCTGGGAGACCAGGTACGCCACGATGAAGTGGGTGTTGACGATGCCGGACACCGACATCCAGCCGCGCGACAGCTCCTCGACGACCAGGGCGTAGGTCAGCAGCGACTCGCCGAGGCCGCCGTACTCCTCCGGGATGGTCAGGCCGAACAGGCCCATCTCCTTCATCCCGGCGAGGATCTCCTCGGGATACTCGTCGTCGTGCTCCAGCCGCTGCGCGCGCGGGATGATCTCCTTGTCCGCGAACTCGCGCACCGTCTCGAGGATGGCGGTCTGCACATCGGACAAGCCGGGCGTACGGGCGAGACGAGCCATGAGTCAGCCTCCAGGGACCCTGAACGAAGCTTCAGTTTTGCTGAGTATGAGCCGGGCCACCGTCCCATCCAAGGCGCTTGACAGCACCGTCACTGTGAAAAGGTTCACCGGGTTCGCTACCGTGCGCTGAACCCTTCGACGAGGAGACCGCACCCCCATGACGTACCCGCCGCCGGCCGGCAACGATCCCTTCGCGCCACAGCCCGATCCCTACGCTCCGCAGCCGCCGATGGCGCCGGACCCGTACGCCGCGCCGCCGGTCAGCGGGAACCCGTACAGCTCCCCGCCGGTCAGCGCCGACCCGTACAGCACCCCGCCGACCAGCGGCTCGCCGTACTCCCCGGCGCCGCCCTCGCCGTACGCGACGCCGTACGGCGGGTACCAGCCCGTGGCCGCGGGCGGGGGCACCAACGGCATGGCCATCGCCTCGCTGGTGCTGGGCATCGTGGGCCTGGCCACCTGCTGCTGCTACGGCATGGGCGCGCTGCCCGGCCTGGTCGGCGCGATCCTGGGCCACATCGGCCTGAAGCAGATCAAGGAGCGCGGGCAGCAGGGCCGCGGCATGGCCATCGCCGGCATCGCGACCGGCTGGGCCGCCGTCGCGCTCACCGCGATCGGGGTCGTGCTGCTCATCGTCGGCGTGATCAGCGACCCGAACTTCATGAACGAGATCCAGAACGGCAGCAGCAGCAGCGACTGGTGACCCAGGGAGACACGACATGACCTACCCGCCCCCGCCGCCCGGCCAGGACCCGTACGCGGCCCAGCCGGACCCGTACGCGCCACCGCCGTCGGGCAACCCCTACGCGCAGCCGCCCGCCTACGGCAGCCCGATCGCGCCCGGCTCGCCGGTGGCCCCGGGCTCGCCGGCCGTGCCGTCCTCGTCGCCGCCGGCCCCGTCCTACGGCGACCCGTACAAGTCGGGCCAGCCCACCGGGCAGCAGCCGTACGCCCCGCAGTACGGCCAGCAGCCCTACGGCTACCAGCCGGTCGGCCGGCCGCAGAACAGCATGGCCCTGGTCGCGCTGATCCTGTCCCTGGTCGGCCTGATGACCTGGATCACCGCGCCGATCGGGGCGATCCTGGGCCATTCGGCGCTCAAGCAGATCCGCCAGTCCGGCGAGGACGGCGAGGGCATGGCGAAGGCGGCCATCATCGTCGGCTGGATCCTCACCGGCCTCGGCATCCTCGGCTGCCTCTGCGTCTTCGGCCTGCCGTTGCTGGGCCTGCTCGGCGCGGCCGGCTCGTCCAGCATCAACTGAGCCGGAGCAGCGAACACTCCGCCGCGCGTCACCTGTTTCGGGATGTGGGTACATCCCGAAACAGGTGACGTCCGCAAGAGCCACGTCAGCGCGAGGCTCACGCAGCCTCAGGCGACAGCGGCCTCGGTCGCGTCCCAGAGGCGGGCGGCGAGCTTGGGGTCGCGGGCGGCGGGGTGCGGCGCGGTCACCTTGCGCAGTACGTAGTACGCGCCGTTCTCCAGCCGTGCCGGGTCCTCGGTGGCCAGCCAGACGAGCTGGTCGGCGCCCTGCTCCGGGGTGGCCAGCCCCGGCCCGATCTTGTAGAACAGGCGCGCGAGCGGGGTGCCGAAACGAGTGCGCACCACGCCCGGGTGGAACGAGAAGCTGAGCAGCTCCGGCCACCGGCGCGCCGCCTCCGCGGCGAACATGATGTTGGCGCGCTTGGACGCACCGTACGCCAGCCAGCTGCTGTAGAGGCCGCCGCGCCGGTCCAGGTTGTCCGGGTCGACCGAGCCCATGGCGTGGGCCATGGACGCGGTGTTCACGATGCGGGCGCCCGGTGCGAGCTGCTCGCGCAGCAGGCTGCTCAGCAGGAACGGCGCCAGGTGGTTGGTCTGGACGGTCAGCTCGTGACCGTCCACCGTGGTGGTGCGCTTGCCGACGACCAGGCCGGCGTTGTTGGCCAGCACGTCGATACGCTGCCCGGACAGCTTGGCGGCGAGCTCGCGCACCTGCGCCAGCTCGGCGAAGTCGGCCAGCAGGCCGGCCGGGGCGGGTCCCGTCGCCGCCGCGCGGACCACCCCGAGAGTCGCGTCCAACCGGCCGGGATCGCGCCCGACGACCGTGACCTGCCAGCCCCGTCGCGCCAGGGCGACGGCCGCGGCCTGGCCGATGCCGGACGTGGCGCCGGTGATCACCGCGTGCCGCGTGAGATCTTCCACAGTCCCGTTCTCCTCTCGACGGGAGGAAGGTTACCGTGGCGTCAACTACTGAACGCTCCCTAAGGAGTATCGATGGCCGCACTCGGTCGCGCCCGCAGGTCCTGCCTGGCGGTGCCGGGTTCCAGCGTCAAGATGCTCGGCAAGGCCCAGGGCCTGCCCGCCGACCAGGTCTTCCTCGACCTGGAGGACGCGGTCGCCCCGCTGGCCAAGCCTGAGGCCCGCAAGAACATCGTCGCCGCGCTGAACGAGGGCGACTGGGCCGGCAAGACGCGCGTGGTCCGGGTCAACGACCTCACCACGCCGTGGACGTACACCGACGTCATCGAGATCGTCGAGGGCGCCGGCGCCAACCTGGACTGCATCATGCTGCCCAAGGTGCAGAGCGCGTCGCACGTCGAGTGGCTCGACCTGACGCTCACCCAGCTGGAGAAGTCGCTCGGCCTGCCCGTCGGCGGCATCGGCATCGAGGCCCAGATCGAGAACGCGGCCGGCCTGGTCAACGTGGACGCCATCGCGGCCGCCTCGCCCCGCGTGGAGACCATCATCTTCGGCCCCGCCGACTTCATGGCCTCGATCAACATGAAGTCCCTGGTCGTCGGCGCGCTCATCCCGAGCTACCCCGGCGACCCGTACCACTACATCCTGATGCGCATCCTGATGGCCGCCCGCATGCACGACAAGCAGGCCATCGACGGGCCGTACCTGCAGATCAAGGACGTGGACGGATTCACCGAGGTGGCGAAGCGCTCGGCCGCGCTGGGCTTCGACGGCAAATGGGTGCTGCACCCCGGCCAGATCGACGCCGCGAACGAGGTCTACTCGCCCGCCCAGTCCGACTACGACCACGCCGAGCTGATCCTCGACGCGTACGACTACTACACCTCGGAGCAGGGCGGCCGCCTCGGCGCGGTGATGCTCGGCGACGAGATGATCGACGAGGCCTCCCGCAAGATGGCCCTGGTCATCTCCGCCAAGGGCCGCGCCGCCGGCATGCAGCGCACCACCTCGTTTACCCCGCCCGCCTGACCCCCCGGTTTTGCATTGACGTTGGCCTATCTGGATGAACTCGATCTCGATTTCGTCATCCAGATAGGCCAGCGTCTATAACAAAACGGGCCGGCCGGCGACCCCTGCGGTCCCGCGGCCGGCCTTTTCGATCAGGGGGTACGCCGTCAGTCGCGCAGTTCGGCGATGCAGCACTTCACGCTGCCGCCGCCCTTCTTCAGCTCGGCGAGGTCGACCAGCACCGGGTGGTAGCCGGCGGCGGTGAGCTTGTCCGCGAACGCGGTCGACTCCGTGTTGATCACGACGTTGCGGCCGTCGGAGACCAGGTTCAGCGCGAACGCGAGCGCGTCGGCCTCGTCGGCGAGCACGGCGTTCGGGAACAGCTGCGCGATGACCTTCTGCGACGCCTCGGAGAACGCGCCGGGGTAGTAGGCGATGTTCTCGTCGTCGAGCACGGTCAGCGCGACGTCGAGGTGGTAGAAGCGCGGGTCGACCAGCTTCAGCGAGATGACCGGGCGGCCCAGCGCCTCGGCGGCCTCGGCGTGCGCGGCAGGCTCGGTGCGGAAGCCGTACCCGGCGAGCGCGATGCCGCCGTGCGCGTCCGGCAGGTACGCGAAGTCGCCCTCGCCCTCGTTGATCTGGGTCGGGGCGACGAACGAGTACTCGTCGCGCGACTCGTAGAAGGCGCGGTGCGCGGCGGCCTCGTCGGCGCGCTGCGGGTAGCGGAACTTCGCCCCGTACGCGACGCCGTCGACGACGAACGCGCCGTTGGCCGAGAACACCATGTCCGGCAGCCCGGCCTGCGGGGTGAGCACGTGCACGGTGTGGCCGAGGTCGACCATGGTCTGCCGCAGCACGTCCCACTGCTTGACGGCCAGCGCGGTGTCCACCGGCGCGGTGGTGTCCATCCACGGGTTGATCGCGTACTCGACGACGAAGTGCTCCGGGGCGCACATCAGGTAGGTGCGCGGGCGGGGCCGCCGGGCGGTGGGGGTCAGGTCACGCTCTGTCACGATCAGCAAGGTTACGCACCCGGGCCGCCGCCCAGTAGCGATAAGGATTGCGTCCTTGTGCTGGTCTGTTGCGTCTTCGGCGATCTCAGCGGCGGTCTGTTGCGTGAAAGGGCAGGTTCATTTACGGTACGGCGGCCACCCAGCGTGACGAGTCAGCGGAAACGGAACAACCGTAGCGAGTTCGTCACAACGAAGATGCTGCTCAGCGCCATCGCGGCGGCGGCCAGCACCGGCGTGACCAGGCCTGCGGCGGCCAGCGGGAGAGCCGCCACGTTGTAGGCGAACGCCCAGAACAGGTTGCCCTTGATCGTGCCCAGCGTGGCCCGGGACAGCCGGATCGCGTCCGCGGCCACCCGCAGGTCACCACGGACCAGGGTCAGGTCGGCCGCCTCGATGGCGGCGTCGGTGCCGGTGCCCATGGCCAGGCCCAGGTCGGCGGCGGCCAGCGCGGCGGCGTCGTTCACCCCGTCGCCGACCATCGCCACGGCCCGCCCCTGCTCCTGCAGCCGGTGTACGGCGTCGACCTTGCCCGCCGGGAGCACCCCCGCGATGACCTCGTCGATGCCGACCTCGGCCGCCACGGCCCGCGCGGGCGCCTCGGCGTCCCCGGTGAGCAGCACCGGCCGCAGCCCGAGCCGCCGGAACTCGGCCACCGCGTCAGCCGAGCCGGGCTTCACCTGGTCGGCGACCAGCAGCCACCCGGCGAACGTCCCGTCGACCGCCACCGCCACGACGGTCTGCGCCCCCTCGGCGGCACCCGGCTCGGCATCCGCCGACCCCACACCCTGACCTGGCGCCCCGCTCGCCGCGGCCACCCCATCCGCCGCGGCCACGCCGTCCGGCCCGGCACCCGCCGCGCCCCGGCCCGGCTCGGCTTCGGCCACCGCCGCGCCGCCGGCCGGGTCGACGGTGATGCCCTGCTCGGCGAGCAGCGACGCGCGGCCGACCAGAACCTTCCGGCCGTCGACGACACCCTGCGCGCCGAGGCCGGGCAGCGCCCTGAACCCGGACACCGGGGCCACGGGCACGCCGCGCTCCTCGGCGCCCGCGACGACCGCGCGGGCGATGGGGTGCTCGGAGGCGTGCTCCACGGCCGCGCCGTACCGCAGCAGGTCCTCGGCGGTGAATCCGGCGGCCGGCAGCACGCCGGAAAGCGTCATCACCCCGGTGGTCACCGTGCCGGTCTTGTCGAGCAGCACCGTGTCCACCCGGCGGGTCGACTCCAGCACCTCCGGGCCCTTGATCAGGATGCCGAGCTGGGCGCCCCGGCCGGTGCCCACCAGCAGCGCCGTGGGCGTGGCCAGGCCGAGCGCGCACGGGCAGGCGACGATCAGCACCGCCACCGCCGCGGTGACCGCGGCCGTGGTGATCCCGCCGTCGTACGCGGTCCAGAACGCGAACGTGCCCACCGCCAGGGCGATCACCACCGGCACGAAGACCGCGGAGATCCGGTCGGCCAGGCGCTGCACGGGCGCCTTGCCGGACTGCGCCTCGGTGACGAGCTTCGCCATGTGGGCGAGCTGGGTGTCCGCGCCGACCCGGGTGGCCCGCACCACGAGCCGGCCGCCCGCGTTGACGGTCGCGCCGACCACCGCGTCGCCTACCCCGACCTCGACCGGCATGCTCTCGCCGGTGAGCAGGGAGGTGTCGATCGCGCTGGCGCCCTCGACGATCACGCCGTCGGTGGCGATCTTCTCGCCGGGGCGCACCACGAACAGGTCGCCGACCGTGATCCGGTCCACCGGCACCCGCTGCTCGACCCCGTCGCGCAGCAGCGCCGCGTCCTTGGCGCCCAGGTCCAGCAGGGCGCGCAGCGCCGAACCGGCCCGCCGCTTGGCCCGGTGCTCGAACCACCGCCCGGCCAGCAGGAACGTGGTCAGCGTGGTGGTCACCTCCAGGTAGAGGTGCATGCCCGGGTCCTCGCCCCGGGTGGCCAGCCAGCTCAGCGACATCGTCATGCCGGTCATCCCGGCGCCGCCGAGGAACAGCGCCCAGACGCTCCACCCGTACGACACCAGCACGCCGAGGCTGATCAGCGTGTCCATGGTGGCGCTGCCGTGGCGCGCGTTGAGCGCGGCGGCCCGGTGGAACGGCCACGCGCCCCACACCGCGACCGGGGTGGCCAGCGTGAACGCCAGCCACTGCCAGTTCGGGAACTGCAGCGCCGGGATCATGCTGAGCAGCACCACCGGCACGGTCAGCAGGGCGCTGACCAGCAGCCGCTGCCCGAGCGGGTCGGGCTCGGCGTGCTCCGGGGTCTCAGCCGGCGCGGCCTGCGGCAGCTCGGCGGTGTACCCGGTGGCCTGCACGACCTTGATCAGGTCGTCGACGGAGACCGTCTCCGGGTAGGTCACGTGCGCGGTCTCGGTGGCGAAGTTGACGGTGGCGGTGACGCCGTCCACCCGGTTCAGCTTCTTCTCCACCCGCCCCGCGCAGGTGGCGCAGGTCATCCCGCCGATGTTCAGCTCGATGACGTTCGCCTGCCGCAGGTCCACGACCCGCCTCCCGTCCGGTTACTTCACCACGAGGGTGAACTGCGCCGTGCGCACCCTGCCGCCCACGGAGTAGTCGAAGAACATCCGGTACCGGCCCGGGCTGGGCGCCGACATCCAGAACTTGACCCCGCCGTTGACCAGCGCGGGCTCGGGGTGCACGTGCACGTAGCCCAGGTCGAGCTCGCGCAGCACCACCAGGTGGCCGAAGGAGCCGAGGTAGGGCTCCAGGCCGGTGACGGTCGCGCCGCCCTGCTTCACGGTGAACAGCAGCGGCTGGCTCGCGCCGATGACCGGGGTGCCCTCGAACACCACGGTCTGCCCGTCCACGGTGGCCTCGCGGGCCGCCGCGGGCAGCGGCTGCGGCCGGTGGTCGCCGGCCACGACCAGGTCGGTGCCCAGCGCCAGGGCGGTCTGCGTGCCGGCCGCGTTGATCGCGGTGAAGTCGGCGTACGCCCGCCAGACGCCCGGGGTGGCCAGGTCGGCCCGCACGGACCAGGTGCCGTCGGGCGCCATGGTCGGGTGCAGGTGCTGGTAGCCCGTCATGTCGCGGCGCACCACGACCAGGTGCAGCGGCTTCTCGTGCATGATCGCGAACTTGGTCACCGGCTTGCCGTCGGCGCCGTTGATGGTGAACTTCAGGTCCTGCGGGCCGGGCGCGGCGAACACCGCCGCCGCCGGGGCCATGGTGTAGCCGCCGCTGCTCACGGACAGGCCGCCGACCTCGGAGCCGGCGCTGGCCAGCGGGCTGTGCACGTGCGCGCCGCCCATGGCGTCCGGCGAGGAGGCCGGTGCGCCGGTGGTCGCGCCCTGGGTGGGGCTCTCGGCGGGGCCGAGCAGCTTGCCCAGGGTGAAGCCGACGACCAGGGCCAGGATCAGCCCTCCGACGAACACCCCGAGCCGCGTCCCGGCCGGGTCGGCCGGAGCCCCGCCCCCGCCGCCCGACTGCGCCCGCACCACCTGCTCCGGCACGTGCGCGTCGGGCTGCGTGGCCTGCTCAGGCATCGACGCCCGCCAGCTGGTAGCCCGCCTCGTCGACGGCGTTGCGCACCTCGTCGATCGGGAGCACGGCGTCGCTGGTCACCAGCGCGCTGCCGGCGGCCAGGTCGATCTGCACCTCCTGCACGCCGGGCAGGGCGGACAGCTCCGCGGTCACCGCGTTCACGCAGTGCCCGCAGGTCATGCCGGTGATCTGGTATGTCGTCCGTACGGACATCGCGGTCTCCCTACGACCGGACCAGGCGAGCGATCGCCTCGGTGGCTTCCTTGACCTTCGCGGTGGGGTCGCCCTCCCGGGCGGCGTCCACCACACAGTGGTTGAGGTGTCCCTCCAGCAGCCCGAGCGCCACGGCCTGCAGCGCCCGCGTCGCGGCGGAGATCTGGGTGAGCACGTCCACGCAGTACGTGTCCTGCTCCACCATCCGCTGCAACCCGCGGACCTGGCCCTCCACACGCTTCAGCCGGGCCAGCAGCGCCTGCTTGTCGTCGGCGTGGCTGTAGCTGACCGGTGCCTTCTCCGTGGCCTTCTCTGTGCTGTCCACGATCCCACCATACCCCCTGGGGGTACTGCCGCCAAGACACGCCGGGTGACGCCGAACACCACGTCACCGGCCATTTAAACCGATCATGCACTTTTGTCGTTATTACCCACGTGTCGTACTCCGCCACGCGGCGCCTGGTGTTATGGGCCGGCGCGACGCTGATCGCGTCGACCGTGCTCATGGCGGGTGCCGCCTATGCCGAACCGTCGAGCGCCGAGCTCGACCGCCAGATCCATACCAAGTCCGACCAGCTTGAAGTCGTCGTGGAGAAGTATCACGAGCTCCGCGAGGATCTCAAGACCACGGCCGCGCAGACGGGCGTGCTGCAGCGCCAGATCGAGCCGCTCAAGGAGCAGATCGCCCAGCGCCGGGGCGCCGTCGGCAGGCTCGCCGCCGCCGGATACCGGTCCACGCGGAGCATGTCGCTGAGCCTGCTGCTGGACGCGGGCAACACCCGCGACATCGTCGACCGGCTGCTGCTGATGAAGTCGTACACACAGCACCAGCAGCGCGAGATCGAGGCGCTGGCGCTCACCTCCGACCGCTACGCCACCGCGCAGCGCACCCTCGACGCGCTCCTGGAGCAGGGGCGCAGCCAGCAGCAGCAGCTCGGCCGTGAGCGGGCCACCATCGAGGCGAAGATCGCCGAGCTCAAGAAGCTGCGCGCCAAGGCGTACGGGCCGACCGGCCGGGCCACCCGCGCCGCCGACCGGCAGCGGGTGGCGGTGCCCCGGGTGCGGGGCGCGAGCGAGAAGGTCGTCCGGTTCGCCATGGACCAGGTCGGCAAGGACTACAAGTGGGGCGGGGAGGGGCCCGGCGGCTTCGACTGCTCGGGCCTGGTCGCCGCGGCGTTCCGCAAGATCGGTATCCAGCTGCCGCACCAGTCCGGCCGCCAGCAGCAGCGCTCCCGCGGCATCAACCGCGGCCAGCTCGTCCCCGGCGACCTGGTGTTCTTCTACCGCGACCTGCACCACGTGGGCATCTACCTGGGCGGCAACCGGATGGTGCACGCCCCCCAGTTCGGCGAGCGCGTCCGCGTCGACCCGATCGACAGCCTCCCCATCCACAGCTTCGGCCGCGTCGTCGCCCCCTCCCCCTGACCCGACCCACCCCCGGCCCGCACACCACCTGGCGCAACTCTTGAAGACTTGTGCGTTCGCCAGGGTCGGAGACCGCGAGTCTTCAAGAGCTGCGCCAGAGGGGAGGCGGGCCCGGGGTGGGGCGGGCGCGGGTGGGCGAGGCCCTGTGGGGCCGTGGGGGTCAGGTGCGGGGTGGTGGGGTGACGGTGCGGCGCAGGGCCGTGATGCGGGTGCGCAGGCCGGCGAGGCCGCCGGGGAAGAAGTAGACGGCCAGGATGAAGACCGTGCCCAGCACGAACAGCGGCTGTGACAGCGGGCCGGCGAGCACGCCGGGCAGCGAGTCGACCGCGCCGGACGCGCCGAAGTCGGTCAGGCGGTGGTCCAGGTAGGTGAAAAGCACCCCGCCCAGCACCGGGCCGAACCGGGTGCCCGGACCGCCCAGCACCACCATGACCAGCAGCGTCAGGGTCAGGTCGGACGACGCTACGTGCGGCGACGCGCCCGCGGCGAGTAGCAGGTACACCACGCCGCCGAGCGCCGCCAGGGCGCCGGACAGGGTGAACGCCACCAGCTTGAAGCGGTACGGGTCCAGCCCGAGCACCCCCACCCGCCGCTCGTCGTCGCGCAGCCCGGCGAGCACCCGCCCGGTCGGCGACTGCGCGACCCGGTGCAGCACCACCAGCACCAGGCCCAGGTAGGCCAGCGCCAGCCAGTACAGGTTGGCCGTATTCACCACCCCGACCAGCGCGTCCGGCAGCCGGGAGGCGTCCAGCGACAGGCCCTCCTCGCCGCCGGTCAGCCCCTGCGGGTCGCGCGCCACCAGGATCGCGCCGACCTGGGCGAAGGCGAGCGTGACCATGGAGAACGCGATGCCGTGCACGCGCAGCGCGACCGCGCCGAGCGCCACCGCGACCGTGGTCGCGAACCCGACCGCCAGCAGCGCGGCGAGCGGCAGCGGGTAGCCGAACTTGGTGATCAGGATGTCGGTGCCGTAGACGCCGAGCGCGAAGTAGAGCGCGTGCCCGAACGACAGCAGCCCGGTGCGCCCGAACAGCAGGTCGTACCCGGCGGCCAGGCCGCCGAAGACCAGGCACAGCGCCAGCACCTGCAGCGCGCCGGGGCTGTTGAGCGGCCCGTCGAACAGTCCCGGGACCGTGATCCCGCTGTACGGCACCAGCGCCAGCGCGACGAACACCCCGACCGGCCAGAACCTCTTCAGGATCGCCATCACGCCGCCGCCTTCCCGGCCAGGCCCGCGGGACGCACCAGCAGCACGAGGGCCAGCAGCGCGACCACGCAGACGTCTCCGGCGCCCGAGCCGCCGTAGTAGTTGACGAACTGCTGCAGCAGGCCCACCGCGACGGCCGCGACCGCCGAGCCGAGCACCGAGCCCATGCCGCCGATCACCACCACGATGAACGCGAAGATCAGCAGGGAGGAGCCGCTGGTCGGCGAGACGCTGCCGGAGTACACCCCGGCCAGCGCACCGGCCAGCGCCGCGGCGGCCCCGCCGATCGCGAAGACCAGCGTGAACGCCTTGCGCACGTCGATGCCGAGCGCCGTCACCATCTCCCGGTTCTCCACACCCGCCCGGATGATCAGGCCGTACCGGGTCCAGCGCAGGAAGGCCAGCAGCGCGCCGAGCACCGCCAGCGCGGCGACGATCAGCAGCAGCCGGTCCAGCGGGATGCGGGCGCCCGCCACGGTGACCACCTGCTGGGTCCACTGCGGCCGGGGGAACGGGCGCGGGTCCGCGCCGAACCCGGCCTGCAGCGCGGCCACCCCGGCCAGCGACAGGCCGACGGTGACCAGCACCTGCTCGATGGTGCGCGAGTAGAGCGGCCGGATCATGACCAGCTCGACCAGCGCCGCCACGGCGGTGCCGGCGGCCACGCCGAACGCCACGGCCAGCACGAAGCCCCAGCCGTCCGACCCGGCGCCGGGCAGGTTGCCCGCCGCCCACCAGGTCGCGTACGCGCCGACGGACAGGAACAGCCCGTGCGCGAAGTTGAGCACGTCGGCCAGGCCGAACACGAGCGACAGGCCCGAGGCGACGAGGAAGTACAGCGCCGCCAGGCCGAGGCCGGTGACGGTCATCAGGATGACGGTCGACATCAGTGCCCCCCGGCGGCGTTCACGGCCAGCAGCGACTTGGTGAGTTCCGGGTCGGCCAGCAGCTCGGCGCCGGGGCCGGTCCAGGCGACCTGCCCGGCGGCGATGACCACGGCGTCGCCGGCGAGCCTGCGTACCACCGCGAGGTTCTGCTCGACGAGCAGCACCGGGACCGCCTGCGCGGCCCGCTCCAGGGCCTCGGCGACCTCGGTGACGACCTTGGGCGCGAGGCCCTTGGTCGGCTCGTCGATCAGCAGCAGCCGGTTGTCGTTGAGCAGCACCCGGCCCAGTGACAGCATCTGCTGCTGACCGCCGGACAGCGACCCGGCCCGCTGCCGGGCGCGCTTGGACAGCTCCGGGAACAGCCCGAACACCAGGTCGTAGTCGGGGGTCTCGGTGCGCTCGGCCAGCCGCAGGTTCTCCGCCACGGTCAGTCCGGCGAACACGCAGCGGTCCTCCGGCACGAAGCCGAGACCGTTCTTGACCAGCGCGTGGGTCGGCCGGCCGAGGATCTCCTCGCCGGCCAGCCGGACCGAGCCGGTGGCCGAGCCGTTGCGCGGGGTCAGCCCGAGGATCGCGCGCAGCGTGGTCGACTTGCCCACGCCGTTGCGGCCCAGCAGCACGGTCACCCCGGACGGCGCGACCGCGAACGACACGCCTTGCAGGATGTGCAGCCCGGCGATGCGGACGGAGAGATCGGTCACCGCGAGCAGCGCCATCAGAGACCCTCCCCCAGGTATGCCTCCTGCACGGTGGCGTCGGCCATCACCGCGTCGGGGGTGTCGCAGGCCAGCAGCGCGCCGTGGTGCATCACGGCGATGCGGTCGGCCAGTTCGAGGATCACGTCCATGTGGTGCTCCACCATGAGGACGCTGCGGTCGCTGTGGGCGGTCAGGCCCCGGATCACCTCCACCAGCTCGGGCACGTCCTCGGCGGACACGCCGGCCATGGGCTCGTCGAGCAGCAGCACCGACGGCTCGCCCGCCAGCAGCAGCGCGATCTCCAGCTTGCGCTTCTCGCCGTGCGCCAGGGTGCCCGCGAGCACCTCCCCGCGCCCGGCCAGACCCACCGTGGCCAGGCACTCGTCGGCCCGCTCCGCCACCTCGCGGTACGCCGCGGCGCGCCGCCACAGGGCCATCGAGCCGCCCCGGTGCGCCTGCACGGCGAGCCGGACGTTCTCGCGGACCGGCAGGCCGCCGAAGACCGACGAGGACTGGAAGGTCCGGCCCAGCCCGAGCCGCGCGCGGCGGTGCGGGGGCAGCGCGGTGATGTCGGCGCCGTGCAGCAGCACCCGGCCGGCGGTGACCGCGCGCAGCCCCGAGATCAGGTTGAACAGCGAGGTCTTGCCCGCGCCGTTCGGCCCGATCACGCCGAGGAACTCCCCGGCCCGCAGCCGCAGGGACACGCCGTCGACGATGGCGACCTCGCCGATGCGCCAGGTCAGGCCGTCGGTGGCCAGTACACATGTGACAGTCTCGGCAGAGCCGAGGCTGTATTCACGCCGCCCTTGCGGCGTGAATACAGCCTCGGTCGGACCCGGGGAGGGGTGGTCCACAGGTCAGCTCTTCATCGCTACGGCGGGCGGGGTGACCTCTTCCGGGGCCAGCTCCTTGACCAGCTGCGGCTTGGCCGCGTCGCCGGAGCCCACCAGCTTGACCTGGAACATCGGCTGGATCATGGCGTGGTCGTCCTTGCGGATGGTCATCTTGCCCTTGACCCCGTCGAAGCTCCAGCCCTCGAGCGCGGTGATCATCTTCTCGACGTCGTCGCCGCCTTCGGCGATCGCCCGCACCACCATCTGCGCGGCGTTGAAGCCGTCCGGGTGGAACAGGTCGAGCCCGCCGCTGATCTTCGCCGCGGCCGCCTTGGCGGCCTCGTTGCTGGTCGCGCCGTCGAAGTAGTGCGACAGGAAGGAGATCTTCTCGCCGGCCGCGCCGAACACCGGGTACGACGCCTTCTGGTCCAGGCCGGTCACCACGGTGGTGCTGGCGAGCACGCCCTGCTGGTCCAGCGCGCCCCACATGGCGGTGGCGGTGGTGCCCGCCCAGGCCACGAAGAGCAGGTCCGGCCTGGCGGTGGTGACCTGGTTGGCGAACGGCGTGAAGTCGGTCGCGCTGGCCGGGACCAGGATCGAGGAGACCTTGGCGCCCGCGCCGCCGATGACCGCGGTGACCGCCGCCTCGTTGGCCTTGCCGAACGCGCTGTCCTGCGCGAACACGACGACCTTCTTGCCGGTGGCGTCGCCGATGAACGACTTCGCGGCCAGCACGTCCTGGTACGACTGGCGGCCCGAGCGGAACGTGTACCGGTTCACGCCGGTGACCCCGTCGGTGGCGGCCGGGCCGGAGATGAACAGCGTCTTGTTCTGCGCCGCGATCGGCGCGACCTGCAGGGCCACCCCGGAGGAGGCCGAGCCGGCGAGGATCTTGACCCCCTTGCCGAGCATGTCCTTCGCCGCGGTGACGGCCTTCGCCGGGTCACCGGCGTCGTCGGCCTCCAGCAGCTCGATGCTGCGCCCGTTGACCTTGTTGGTGCCGCCGGTGGCCTGCGCCAGGCCGGCCTTGAAGCCGTCGATGTACTGCTTGCCGTAGCTGGCCAGGGCGCCGGACTGGGAGTACACCAGGCCGACCTTGACCGGTGCGCCCTCCCCGCCCTGCGCCGCCTCCTGCGGGCTGCTGCAACCGGCCGCGGCCAGCAGGGCGGCGGCGACCGTGGACGCGACGAGTACCCGCCGGGACAATCCGGCATGCTGCGCAAAAATGTGCAGTCTGCTTCGCTCGCTCACTGCATCTCCTCATTGAGTGGTCCTGCCGATGCCGCGAGGCGGGTTTCCGCAGCGTTGCCGGATTGAGTCACCTCGTGGTCGCGGACCACGCTAGAGAGACACCTCACACGCAGCCATGTGGGCCGGACCCACAACAGCCGCCGAAGTGATGTCGTGAACAGCTAGAGGATCGACACGTGCACGTGGTTGGTGTGGTCGCCGGCCGGTGAGTCGCCGCAACTGCCACCCGCCGCCGAGTACCGCTTCCACCCGGAACCGGCCACCCAGACCTTGCAGTACCAGATCACGTACATCACGCCCAGGCGGTTCGCGTTCTTCACGAAGAACGAGGCGAGCTTGTCGCCGTAGAGCCGGTTCTCATTCTTGGACGAGAAGTTCTTGAACCCGTCCGGCTCCGAGGAGAAGTCGCAGGCCCGGCCCTTGGGGTGCTCGTACATGTCGCCGGGGCGGTAGCAGGAGGCGTAGTAGCCGAACCAGCGCTGGGCCTGCAGCAGGGCGTGCCGGGTCCGCGGCGTGATGCAGCCGTTGGCCGGCGTCGGGTCGTCGACCGAGCAGCTCTCCCGCGGCCAGCTGCCGTCGCGGTTGCGCTTGGCCGCCACGGCCGTCTTCGCGTACGGGTCCACCCAGCCGTCGACGGCGTAGCCGCCCACGGCCGACAGCGCCCGTTCCGTGGCCTTGCGCAGCTTCGTCATCTCCGCCAGCTGCTTGGACTGCTCGGCCACCTGGGCGTCGATCGCGGACTTGGTGTGGTCGATCTCGTCGCGCGCGGAGACGTACTCGCTGATGCGGGCCTCGTCGCGGGCGGTCATCCGCTCCAGCGCCGCCGACCGGCTCAGCAGCTGGTCCGGCGAGGTCGCGTTGAGCATGACCCCGAAGACGCCGAGCCGGCCGGTCTTGTACGCCTCGGCGGCGTACTTCACGATGCTCGCGCGGGCCCGGGCGTAGCGGTTCTCCGCCGCGGTCAGCTTCTGGTTGAGCTCGCGCTGCTGCGTCTTGGAGGCTTCGAGCATGCCCTCGGCCTCGAGGTACTGCGCGGCGGCGCTGTCGAGCGTCTTGCGCATCTGCGCCACCTTGCTCGAACCGACCTCGTTGGGCTCCGCGTGCGCGGTGGACGGGAGGCCCGTCACCAGCACGGCAGCCGCGACGAGGACGGCGAGGAGGGCGGGCACTGACGCGAACCGTCGGCGGGGGTGCACCGTCAGGGTCACGGACGTGGATCCTTCCGTCTCACGCCGCGAAAGGAAGGCGCTCAAATACACGCGGCGGCGGCCGCCACGGGAGTCGGGGGCACCCGCAGACGTGCGACCGCGACGCAGATTACCGCAGCGTCACCGGGACAGGAAAGTTGTTCATGCCAGCAACACGCTCCGTACCAGCCCAAACACCTCATCGTCACGACAGATGACGAGTCCCTCGCGCGGGCGCACCGGGTCGTAGTCAGCCCCGTCGAAGTGCTTGACCACCCCGCCCGCCTCACGGACGACCAGCGTGCCGGGCGCGTGGTCCCACGCCTTCGCCCGCCAGAACATGGCGAAATGCCGGGTCTGGCGCAGCAGCTCCGGATACTCCCGCGCGGCGCAGCGCAGGCCCGGGATCGCCTCGGACAGCTTCGGCAGGCGCGCCTCCACCTGCTCGCGCACCGCAGGCGGCAGGTACTTGGTCATCACCGCGCCGCGCAGCTCGGCCGCGTCGACCGGGGTGTGGTCGAACACCATCCGCACGCCGTCTATATAGGAACCCGCCCCGGACTCGGCCACGGTCACCGTGCCGGGCACCGGCTCGTAGATCGCGGCGAGCACCGGCACGCCGCCGCGCATCAAAGCGACCATCATGCCGAACGGCTCCCGCCCGGCGGCGAAGTTGCCGGTGCCGTCGATCGGGTCGATCACCCACACCGGGCCGTCGTCGGCCATCCGGGCCAGCACGGACGGGTCGGCCGCGACCGCCTCCTCGCCGACCACCAGCGAGCCCGGCAGCAGCGCCGCCAGCCGCGCCGACAGCACCACCTCCGCCTCGCGGTCGGCGATGGTGACCAGGTCCCCCGGGCTCTTCTCGATGATCTCCCCGTCGGCCAGGTTGCGGAACCTCGGCAGGACGACCGTCTCCGCGGTCTCCCGCAACACGCTCAGCACCTGGTCGATCATCGTCACATCCTCATCACCGGCGGTCTATGATCACGTACATGTTCGCACGGAGGATGGCCCGGCTCTCCGCGACCGCCGCGCTCGTGGCGGCGCTCACCGGTGGCGCGCTCGCGGGCTGCAGCGGTGAAGGCGCCACCGCCAGTTGCAGCACCAGCACCTGCACCATCACGTTCGAGCGCAACGTCACCAACGCCAAGATCTCGATCCTGGGCATCGAGGTGCAGCTGGTCAGCGCCGACGAGAACTCGGCCACGGTCAAGGTCGGCGGCCAGCAGGTCACCATCCAGCGCGGTGACGGGGTCAACGTCGGCGACTTCAGCGTGAAGGTCACCTCGATCACCGACACCCAGGTCGTCGTCGAAGCCTCCCGCACCGCCAACTGACCACCCGGCCCGCCCCGCTCCGCCCCGCCGCGGCCCGACCCTGCCGCCAATTTCAGGGAAACTGCACCCTCCAGAGACCGGAAACGCGCAGTTTCCCCGAACCTGCGCCCCATGCCCGCCCGGGAACGCCCGGGAGCCAGGTCGTTCGCACGCCCGGGGACGTGGTCAGCGGAACGCGTTGCGGAAGAGGCGGCCGAGCCGGATCGCGGGGCGCGCGAGGGCGGCGAGCACGGCCATCGCCAGCGCACCCACGAGCAGCTCGCGCCAGCGCCAGGTCAGCGCCCAGGCGTCCATGCCGAACAGGCCCCGGCGCGCCTCGCCCGCCAGCGCGTCGGCCGCCCATACCAGGCAGCGGGAGTCGAGCGCGGGATCGACGGCGACCACCCGCCGCGGCCCGGCCGGCTCCAGCAGCGCCGTGGACGCGCCGCCGCGGGAGCCGTTCGGCACCGCCACCGCGATGGCGGGGGTGCTCCCCACCCAGCTCGTCCCGCACCTCGGTGACCCGTCCACGCGGACGCCGGTGCCGAGCTCCGCGCCGTCGGCCATCGCGAACCGGCGGGCCAGCACCGCTCCGCCGCTGACGTCGTCGAGCACCAGCAGCTCGCGCCCGTCCGGGGAGACCGTCGCCGTCCACTGCTCGGGGAAGTCGCCCTGCCACGGCGTGGCCGGGCGCAGGGCGAGCGAGCGGACCCGCGCCCCGGCCAGGTCGGTCAGCTGCACCGTCACCTCCCGCCCGGCACGATCCTGCGTTCTGGACAGCCGAACCCAGGCCGGCGTCCGATCGTCGGCCCAGCCTGCGGAAAGCCACGGCGCGGCGTTCGGCGAGCCGCCGGCCTCTCCCGGCGCCGGGGTGAAGCGCTCGGTCCCGTCGACGTCCAGCACCAGCACGCCGTCCTGCGCCTCGAACGAGAACGCGGGGACCAGCAGCCGGGTGCCGTCCGGCGACCAGTAGGTCGGCGACTCCCCGCTGACCAGGTAGCTCGTGCCGTCCTGTCCCGGCGCGGGCTGGTGGCGGAACACGATCCTGCGGCCCTCGACGAGGTCGTGGATGACGTACGGCCAGCCCTTTTCCGTGCGGTAGGCGAGATAGCGGCCGTCGGGCGACAGGGTGGGCCGGTCGCCGCCCGCGCTGTAGTGCCGGGACAGCCGCCACGAGTGCCCGCTCGCGGCGACCACCCGCCAGCCGATCGCGTTGTCCCTGCCCACGACGGACAGCAGCGCGGCGGCCGGCCCGGGCCGGTCGGGCAGGTCGTCGAGCAGCCACGGATCCTCGATGCGCGTCGGGTGCCCGGTCACCCCCGGCCCGGTGCCGCGGTCCGCGGGCTCGGGCGGCAGCGCGCGGGTGCCCGCCAGGCCGGGCAGCAGCGCCGCCGCCGCCAGCGCGGTCGCCGCCACCACCAGGGCGGACCTGGCCAGCAGCCGCCGGGACCGGCGTCGCCGCCCGGTCCGCCAGGCCGTCGCGCCGAGGTCGTCGGCGACGACGAACGGCGCCACATCCTCGACCAGGTCGTCGAACGCCTCACGCAGCGCGGTGCTCATCGTGCCTCCACCGGGATGCCGTGGCCGAACGTCTCGGCCAGTTCGGGGGCGATCCGGCGCAGCCGGTCGAGCGCGTACCGGGTCTGCGACTTGACCGTGCTCACCGAGCAGTCCAGGGCCTCGGCGGTCTGGGTCTCGGTCAGGTCCTCGTAGAAGCGCAGCACCAGCACCGCCCGCTGGCGCGGGGTCAGCTTCGCCAGCGCCTCGCGCAGCACCAGCCGCCGGGTCACCGTCTCCGCGTCGTCGGGATGGCAGCGCAGCTCCGGCCGCTGCCGCGCGGCCGCCTCGTCCCACGCTTCGCGGCGGCGCCGGCTGCGCCAGCCGTCCACGGCGCGGGTGTAGAGCATGCGGCGCACGTACGGCTCCGGGTGCCGCCACGCGACAGCGACCGCCAGCGCTCGGCCACCCGCGACAGCGTGTCCTGCAGCAGGTCCTCGGCATGATGCCGGTCCCCGGTGAGCAGGTACGCGGTCCGCGCGAGCGCGGCCGAACGCGCCCGCACGAAGTCCTCGAAGTCCTCCACCGACGCCTCCTCGACGGGTACACGTCCGCCACCGCCGCCACGGGTGGAACATCATGCGGCCGCACCCGGCGCGGGCGCTAGCGTTGCGGTACGCACCGACGGGAGGCCGGGATGGGGGAAGCGGAGTTCGTGCAGGTGGTCACGACCGTGGACGGGCGGGAGGCGGCGCAGGCCCTGGCCCGCTCGGCGGTCGAGGCGCGGCTGGCCGCGTGCGCGCAGGTCGGCGGCCCGATCCGCAGCACCTACCGCTGGCAGGGCGCGGTCGAGGAGGCCGACGAGTGGACGGTCGTCCTCAAGACCACCGCCGCCGGGTACGCCGCGCTGGAGCGCCACCTGCTCGCCGAGCACCCGTACGACACGCCGGAGGTCGTCTGCACCCCGATCCTCGCGGGCAGCGCGGCGTATCTCGCCTGGATCGCGGAGCAGACGCGACCGTAGCGCTTGCCCGGGCGGGGCAGAATCGACGGGCATGAAGGCCCTGTACGCCTGCGGCGCCCTCGCCGGACCGCTGTTCGTCGCCGCGTTCCTCGCCCAGGGCGTGGTCAAGCCCGGCGGCTACGACGCGCTGCGCCACCCGGTCAGCTCGCTGGCCCTCGGCCCCTACGGCTGGGTGCAGACCGGGGTTTTCCTGGTCAGCGGCGCGCTGACGGTCATGTTCGCGCTGGGCCTGCTGCGCCTGCCGGGGGTACGCCGCAAGATCGGCGCGTGCCTCGTCGGCCTGTGGGGCGTCGGCCTGGTCGGTGCGGGGGTGTGGGTGACCGACCCGGTCAGCGGCTACCCCGTCGGCACCCCGGCCCTGCCGGACCCGATGAGCACCACCGGCACCCTGCACGACGTGTTCTCCGTGCTGGCGTTCTTCGGCCTCGGCGCCGCCTGCTTCGTGCTCGCCGCCGGGTCCGGGTGGCGCTGGGCGGTGTACTCGCTGCTCAGCGGGGTGGCGTTCCTCGGCTTCTTCTTCCTGTCCGGCGTCGGCTTCCAGCAGGATCCGTCCCTGGTGGACACGGCCGGGCTGTGGCAGCGCCTGTCCCTGCTCACCGGCTGGACCTGGCTCACCCTGCTCGCCCTGCGCGAGCGGCCCACGCCCGCCGGGTCACCCGAGTAGGCTGCCGCGATGCCACGCACCTGGCCGTCGGCGCTGGTTCGAGCCGCATTCGCCGTGCCGACCTGCCTGTTCGCCGTTTCCGCGGTCGTCTGGACCTGGTCGGACCAGCTGCCGCGTGGCGAGACCGGACCGGCCGGAGCCATCTTCCACACCGTGGGCATGCTGCTGGTGGTGGAGCTCGTCTGGCGCACGTCGCGGACGACGCTCACGCTGACCGACCAGGCGCTGCGCTTCCGCAACGGGTACGGCCCGTTCCAGCAGGTGCGGCTGTCCGACGTGCGCACGGTGACGGTCAGCCGTCGCGGCCTGGCGATCCGGCTCACGACCGGCGAGGTTCTCGTGTCGGAGGCGGTCGTCCGGATCGTGCTCTGGCCCTGGCGCCGCCGCCCGCGCACGAGCGAGCAGGCTGCCCGGCTCATCAACGAGGCGATCGCGCGCCGCGCCCGGATGGACCTGCTGCTCGACGGCGTGCCGCCCGCCGCGTACTCGATCCGCCCGTCCACGGCGAAACCCGGCCCGGCCGCAGACGGGGTCGATAGGCTCTGAGCTGTGCGAACGGATGGCGACGGTGACGGCTACACGCCCGACCCGCGCCGCTGGCGTGCGCTCAGCGTGTGCCTGGTGGGCGGGTTCATGGCGCTGCTGGACGTCAGCATCGTCAACGTCGCGCTGCCGTCCATCCGCGAGGGTCTGCACGCCTCCGACAGCGCCCTGCAGTGGGTCGTCTCCGGGTACGCGCTCGCGTTCGGACTGCTGCTCGTGCCCGCCGGCCGGTTCGGCGACATGCACGGGCGGCGCAACGCGTTCGTCGCCGGAGTCACCCTGTTCACGCTGGCCAGTGCCGCGGCAGGAGCGGCCCAGGGCGCGCTGTGGCTGGTCGTCGCGCGGGTGATCCAGGGCGCCGCGGGCGGCATCATCAACCCGCAGATCAGCGGGCTGATCCAGCAGCTGTTCCGGGGCGCCGAGCGCGGCCGCGCGTTCGGCATGCTGGGCGCCACCGTCGGCATCTCGACGGCGGTCGGGCCGCTGATCGGCGGCCTGCTGATCCAGGCCGCGGGGGTGGCCGAGGGCTGGCGGTGGGTGTTCTACGTGAACATCCCGATCGGGGCGCTGGCGATCTTCCTGGCGTACCGCTTCATCCCGAAGTTCTGCGACGAGGACCGCCGCCAGGAGAGCTTCGACCCGGTCGGCGTCGCCCTGCTGGCGTTCGGCATGGTGCTGGTGCTGCTGCCGCTGATCCAGGAGCAGGCGTGGGTGGGGCAGGGCAAGTGGCTGCTGCTGGCGGGCGGGGTGGCGGTGCTGGCCGGGTTCGTCATGTGGGAGCGCAGCTACGGGCGCTCGGGCCGGCATCCGATGGTGGACCTGGGGCTGTTCCGGCGCCGGTCGTACACCCTGGGCGCGCTGCTGGGCCTGGCCTACTTCGGCGGCTTCACCGCGATCTTCTTCATCTTCACGCTGTACCTCCAGCAGGGGCTGCACTACACCGCCTTGCAGGCCGGTATCGCGACGCTGCCGTTCGCGCTCGGGTCGGCGGTGTCGGCGAGCCTCGGCGGCCGGGTCGTGGTGCGGGTCGGCCGCGCGCTGATCGCGGTCGGGCTGGTGCTGGTGCTGGTCGGGCTGATCGGGGTGGAGATCGCCGTCGAGCTGGTGCCCGGTCGCAACGACGGTTTCGCCACCGCGCTGCCGCTGCTGATCGCCGGTATCGGCAGCGGCCTGGTGATCGCGCCGAACCAGACGCTCACCCTGGCCGAGGTGCCGGTCGTGGGGGCGGGCAGCGCGGGCGGCGTGCTGCAGACCGGGCAGCGGATCGGCGCGGCGGTCGGCATCGCGGTGGTCGGGGCGGTGTTCTTCAACTCGATCGCGGGCAGCGGCGGCGACTTCGCGAAGGCGTTCCGGGACGGCCTCTGGGTGACCATCGGGTTCGTCGTCATCTCGCTGGTGATCGCGCTGGCCGACGTACGCGCGAGCCGCCGCGCCCGCACCGCCGCCATCCCGCCCGGCGCGCACCGGGCACCGGATCCGGACTCGCCGGCGCAGGCACGGGAGCCGGGATCGTCCGGATCCCCGGGGTCGTACGGGTCTGCCGCAGCGCCGGGTGCCGCGTCACCGGGGCCCAGGCGGTGGGAGCTGCGGCCCGCGGTGCCGGATCCGGGGATGTTCGGGCCGGGGGCGGCGGGGAAGGCTTCCTCAGGTCAGGATCTGGGGTTCGAGCACACTTCCTGACCGGAACCACATTGCCCACCAACATTACCCACCAGTAACATACGCTCATGACGATCGACACCTCCGCCGTCGCCGAGGGCATGCTCGCCCGCGTCCCGTTCGCGCGCACGCTCGGCATCCGGTTCACCAAGGTCACCGCGGACGCGGACGGCGTCGTCGCCGTCGTCGAGCTGCCCGACGACCCGGCCGTGCACAACCACGTCGGCGGGCCGCACGCCGGAGCCATGTTCACGCTGGCCGAGACGGCGTCCGGCGCGATCGTGCTGGCCGCGTTCGGCGACCAGCTGCACCGGGCCACGCCGCTCGCGGTGCGGGCCGGGATCGCGTACCAGAAGCTGGCCATGGGCGTGGTCAGCGCGACCGCGACGCTCGACCGGCCGGTCGCCGACGTGGTCGCCGAGCTGGACGCGGGGCAGCGGCCGGAGTTCGACGTGCTGGTCACCATCGCGAACACCGAGGGCGTGACCACGGGCGAGATGACCATCACCTGGACGCTGCGGCCGAACCGCTGAGGCCTGTGCGAAAATCCGCGCGGAGGCCAGGTAGGCTGACTCCGCGCCCTCGTAGCTCAGGGGATAGAGCGACGGTTTCCTAAACCGCAGGTCGCAGGTTCGATTCCTGCCGGGGGCACCAGGTCAGACCACTGATCAAAAGATCTTCAACGCTGATCGCCTTTCGCTCGTGCCGTTGCGTGCCCGAGGGCTCGTCGCGTGCCCCATGCTTGTCCAGGTGCTCCGCGACCTCCGCATCCCGCTTGTCGATGGGCCGGGCGTAGTGCCGCGTGGTGACGCTCGCGTTCGCGTGACCGAGGCGACGAGCCGCGACCAGGACGCGGCCAGGCTGCCCGGCTCGACGGCAGCCACCTTTCTCTGGCGATCGGCGTTCCGGCCGATAGCGGCCACCGCCTGGTCGGCGCGATGAATCCAGCGATCAGCAGATCCGCCGGACGTGCCGAAGCGTGTCTCGGATCGACGACGCCGCCGAGGGCCGGGGACTGGTCTCCGGGGCGCCTCTTACCTCAGAGTTTGCCGTGTCCGTAAAGGAGCTTTCCCCATCGCTACGGGCAGGAAAGTATCTATGCATCGCTGTAGCACCAATAGCGCAATAGGGTGCTGCCACCATGCGAGCATGCCGCAATCGGTGGCGCTCGCACGACATTGAGGGGGACTAAGTTGAGGATCGCCAAGTCTGCGATGGCACGGGCTGCGGCCGCTGTTGCGAGTGCCGCCGTCCTGTTCATCGTTTCGCCGGCACCCGCAGCTCACGCTGCGGTGGAGAGCTGCTCCGGTTGGATCCACCCCAACAACGGCGAAGGCAAAGCGACAATGGAGGTCACCGCGAACCTCAAGGTAGGGCCGTACGCCTCGTGCTCCAACGTCGCATCGGTCGGCAAGGGAGTCACGGTCTTTCTCCACTGCTGGGCCGACAACATTTACGGCAACGAGTGGTGGTACGTCCGAGTCTCCGGAACCTCCACCTACGGCTGGATGTCGTCTGACAACCTCATCATGGGATTCCTGGACGACAACGGTGACGGTGTGCAGGTCAGGGAGATGTGCGGGGCATAACCATCGTGACCGCATGGTGCGTCGGATCTGCGGCCACTGACCCGTGGATTCGCATCCCTCATGCGGCCCAGGTGGAAACCGCTCGACGCAGATCAGGGGTCCCGGTCGGTGCCCCTGATCTGATGAACTCCGTCGTCCACGATGGGCACGGCAGGTGCAGCTCGCCCGTGGGCAGCAGAGATGCGCGCCGCAACCAGTGATCATCGTCAGCCGCCGACCACCCGGCGTCGCGAGCCCCTGGACCGTCCGGCCACCACGAAGTCCACGCGGCGCCCGGTCTAGGGGGCCATGTCGCAGGTGTTCGGCGGGAGCTGCGGCTGGCCCAGTGCCGCGATCGACTGCCGCATCTCGGTCGGGGTCGCCAGCTGCCGGAACTGTCCGCCCACCACGAAGTCCACGGCGTCGTCCTGGCGGAGCGGGTCGAACTCGGATCTGGCGTCGCCCAGCAGGTAGGCCCGCATCAGCTGGGCATGGCCGACGACTCTGGGGCCGTACCGGAGCACGGCGACCTCGTCCGCGTACTTGCCCTGGTCGTTGCCGACGAGGCCGGTGCGGAACCTGCGGTTGCGCAGGTCCTGGGCGACGTCCTCGGCCAGGCCGGCGATGCCGGTGCCGTTGAACACATTGATCGTCACCTCGGCCTCCGCATTCGGCAGTCTGCGGTCGACCGGCACCTGTCCCGGCGCGCAGCCGGGTGGCAGGGCCGCTGACGGGCTCATCGTGGGTGACAGCGGGTCCGGGGCGGCGACCGGCCGGAACGACGTGAAGAACGTCAGCGCCAGGGCGACGGCCAGCACGCAGGCGGCGGCGGTCGCGAGCTGTGTACGCCGCCGGGCGCGGCCGCGCGCGACGATCTCCCGGGTGGCCGGGGTGGTGACCTGCGGGGCCTCGATCGACAGTGCTCCGGCCAGCGCGGCACGCCCCCGGGACAGCCAGGACTTCACCGTGCCGACGGGGGCTTCCAGGTGCAGCGCGACGTCCTCGACGGGCATATCCGCCAGGTAGTGCAGCACCAGCGCCTCACGCTGGCCCTTGGGCAGCCGGCGCAGGGCCGCCACGACCATCACATGGTCCGGGCTGACGTCGGCGGCGTGCTCCGGGCGCTGCCTGTCCAGGTACTTGCGGGCTGTCCGGAGCCGGCGCCAGCGGGAGTTCGCCAGGTTGATCGCGACCCGCCGCACCCAGGCGAGCGGGTCGCCGTAGCCGGAGACCGTGTTCCACCGCTGCCAGGCACGGGCGAACGCCTCCTGCGCGACGTCCTGGGCCGCCGCCATGTCGGCGGTGAAGGAGTACACCAGCAGCACCGTGTTGGAGAAGTGCGTCTGGTAGAAGTCTTCGAACTCGCCTGTCGGCGTCACGGTCGCGGTGGTCATGCCCTGTCACACTTCCAAGCCCCGCGGCAGGTTGCGCCCACCGGAGGAAAGCGAAGATCGCTGCTCCGTGCCGGAAAGTGCGGCGTGACCACACTTTCTGACACGAAACAGCGATCTTGAATAACGGTGGTAGGTCAGCGCCAGCCGACGTCGATCCGGTCGCCCCGCTCGTCGAAGAAGTGCAGCGCGTCCATGCGCACCCCGATGGACAGCGGGTGCCCGGAGCTGATCTGCGGGTACGGCGCGAGCCGCACCGCGAGCTCGGCGGCGCGCCGGTGGTGGCGGCCCGGGTCGGAGAGAACGCTCTCCCGCTGGGCAGGCCGCTCCGCGACCGTGGTCGCGGCGCCGTTGGTGCGGCCCTTCATCCGGTTGATGACGTGGCCGAAGCGGCGCAGGCGGGAGCCGTGCTCCTCCTGCTCGGCGGCGGAGCGGCCGATCTCGTCGACGACGACGGCGGTGGCGCCGATGTCGACGAACGCCAGCGACTCGTGGCCGTGGTGCTCCAGGTAGCGGATGCGGCCCTGCAGCACGTCGCCCGGGGTGTCCGGGGCGACGGGCGTGAGGGCCTCGGCCCGTACGCCGATGACGATGCGCTCGCCGTGGAAGTGCGACACGGCGCGGGCGCGGATGTCGTCCCACTTGAGGTAGAGCGACTGCTCGCCCAGGTTGAGCTGGACGTAGCGGTCGAGGTGCACGTAGACCGACGCCTCCAGCAGGTTCATGCGCGGGCTGCCCAGGAACGCGGCCACGTAGAGGGTGGCCGGCTTGCCGTAGACCTGGGTCGGCGTGCCGACGTCCTGCAGGACGCCCTTGCGCATGATGGCCACGCGGTCGGCCATGGTCAGCGCCTCGGCCTGGTCGTGCGTGACGTACACCGTGCTGACGCCGAGCTCGCGGACCAGGCCCGAGATCTCCGCCCGCAGCTCGGCCCGCAGGCCGCTGTCCAGGTTGGAGAGCGGCTCGTCCATGAGGAACAGGCCGGGGCGGCGCACGATGGCGCGGCCCATGGCCACCCGCTGGCGCTGGCCGCCGGAGAGCTGGCTGGGCTTGCGGCCCAGCACGTCTCCTATGCCCAGCGCGCTGGCCACGTCCGCGACCCGCTCGGCCCGCGGCTCCGGCTCGACGCCGGACAGCCGCAGCGGGAAGCCGATGTTCTCGCCCACGGTCATGTGGGGGTAGAGCGCGAAGTCCTGGAAGACCATCGCGATTCGGCGGTCACGCGGCGGCAGCTGGTTGGCCAGCTGGCCGTCGAGCATGATCGCACCAGTGGTGGGATCCTCCAGTCCGGCGATCATTCGCAGCACAGTGGACTTGCCACAGCCGGACGGTCCCAGGAGAACCATGAATTCACCGTCAGCCACGTCGAGGCTGACGTTGTCCACCGCCACCGTCCCGTCAGGGAACACTTTGGTGACGTCTTTGAGCGCGACGGTTGTCACCGTCTCCTCCCACAGCCCCTCGATCCGGCCCCGAAAGTGGCTACTCTCACTGAAAATATCCGCACGTCATATCGGGTAAACGTGCCATGTTCCCTGCGTAACAAAGGGATTACCCGACTGCGCGGCTATCGTCACTGTCAGTGATCGCGACGCGAGGCGACCAGGGCGAGCAGCTCATCGGCCACGCGGGCCCGACCTAGGCCGTCTACTGCGCCAAGAGCCCGTGCGGAGGCCGCGGCGCGGGCGTTCGGCGACGACATAAGCCGTCGCAATGTGTCACGGGCGGCCAACGCATGCGTTCCGTCCGGATCGGTCAGGTCGGGCAGATGCCCCAGCCCGGCGGCGAGCCCGCGCGCCACGACGCGGTCGTACCCCAGCCGCTGGTTGTCGACGACCCACACCATCGCGGCCGCCGCGCCCAGGCACAGCAGCTCCCACGTCGAGGTGCCGGACGCGCTGACCACCAGGTCGGACTCGGCGACCAGCGCGGGCAGCCGGTCCGTCGGTGTGATCACCCGCAGCTCCTGCTCCGGCAGGCCGTGCAGCATCAGCAGTTCCCGGTGCAGCGCGGGTGTGCCCGCCACCACGGTCAGCTCCACCGGCAGCCCGGTGCCCAGCACCAGGCGGCACAGCGGCGGCGCCGCGCTGAACGCGTCGGTGCCGCCGAAGAAGGCCAGCACGCGCGGGCGGGCCGAGGCCGGACGGCGGGGCGGGTGGGCAGGCCGCAGGCGGGTCACGTCGTCGCGCAGCAGCACGTACCGCAGGCCGGCCAGGCGGACCGCGTCGGCGGGCAGCGGCGGTGCGGACAGCTCCGCGTCGAGGTTCTGGTCCAGGTAGAGGTCGGCGTCCTGGCCGCGCAGGTCGCCGTCGACCACGGCGAGCACCGGCACGCGCTGCTCGCGCAGCGCGCCGGCGCAGCCGGGATCGAGGGTGTACGAGTCGAGCACCGCCGCCGCCAGCCCGTGCTCCTTCACCGCCGCGAGCATCGCGTCCGGAGTGTCCGGTCCGGGGTGCCGCGGGAAGCCGCGCCGGGCGAGCTGCTCGGCCGCCCACGGCAGGCCGCCGGGGTCGCCGAGGAACACCGGCTGCACGCCGCGCGTGGCCAGCTCCTCGGCGAGCGCGACGCAGCGCACCAGGTGGCCGACGCCGCGAGTCGCCCCGGCGTCGCAGCGCAGCCCGACCCGGACCGGGCTCATGCCTGCTCCTCGCTCCGCTCGTCGACGGCATGTGTGGCCGTGCCGATGATTCGCTCACTTCGGTCGCTCATCCGCGCTCCAGCGCCTTCTGCTCGACGTGCGCGTTGTACGCGACCACCTCGGGGTGCGCCGACAGCCACTCGGCGAGCTTGGCCAGCGGGACACTGCTGTCGCCGAACTGCGCCACCACCGCCTCGACCAGCCGCCAGTCCTCCGGCGTGTCCAAAGTCAACCGCAGGTCGGCGCGGTCCGGCGGCAGCGTCAGGCCGATCACGCGGAACCGGTCCGGATGGGTGTACGCGTACGACGTCACGTGCACCCGGTGGTGCTCGGTGGCCAGGGTGCCGAGGGAGCGCAGCGTGTCCGCCCGGATCACCTCGACGTCCAGGCCGCGCGGCAGCATCCGGGTCAGCGACGTGCTCAGGTAGTCCAGCCCCGGCACCGCGCGGAACACCCGCCCGCCCAGCGCGACGATCTCGGGGTCGAGCAGCGGGCAGTCGGCGGTGAACCGCATGACCGCGTCGGCCGGGTGCGCGTCGAGCGCGCCGAGGAAGCGGCTGAGCACGTCGTCGACCGGGCCGCGGTGCCAGTCGACGCCGAGCCGCGCGCACTCGGCGACCACCGCGTCGTCGGCGTCCTCGATCGTGGTGGCCACGACCAGCTCGTCGACCGCGCCGCTCTCCCGGGCCGCGCGGACCACCCGGCCCAGCACGGTGTTGCCCGCGAGCGGGCGCAGCACCTTGCCGGGCAGCCGGGTGGAGCCCATCCGGGCCTGGATCACGCCGAGCATCCGCATACCGTGTCCCCTCTCAGCGCCGTACCAGCCGCTTGGCCAGGGCCTTGGCCTGGCGCAGCGGGTAGATGACCAGCCTGCCGATCCGGAAGCTGAGCGAACCGCTGAGCATGTCCAGCCTGTCCTCGGCGTTGCGCAGCGCGGACTCCCGCTTGCCCAGCAGCTCCTCGGCCCACGCCGTCCGTGCCACGGCATGCGCCAGCTCGGCGCGCAGCCGCTCGTTGGCGGCGTGCAGCTCGCGGTGGCTGTCCAGGTCCAGCGGCGGAGTGCCGGGCATCACCGCGGCCAGCCGCTCGTGCAGCTCCTCGCGCCCCTGCTCGTCGAGGCCCAGCTCGGCCGCGCGCAGCCGGGCCTCCAGCGCCACGGCGGCGGTCAGCGTCGGGCGCTCCAGGGTGTGCCCGGCCATCCCGGCCAGGATCACCGTCAGCGAGTCGGCGTCGACAAGCACCGGCCACGGGTGCGAGTAGCCGCCCGTGATCAGGCGTACCGCGAACGAGCGCAGCGAGCGCGCCAGCGCCACCGCCACCGGCTCCCGCAGCGTGGTGGACCAGGTCGGGTCCCAGGGCGTGAAGCCGTCGCCGTCGCCGAGCAGGTCACCGGGGGCCGCCCAGAGCGCGACGCCGCTCACCGTGCCGTCGGCGCCGGCGCGGTCCGCGAGCCACCCGGCGTAGCGGGTCAGCACCCGGCTCAGCTCGGGCAGGGCCCGGCGCAGGCACAGCTCGATCAGCTGCTCCTCGAACAGCCGGCCGCGCGGCAGCGGCCCGGCCAGCGCGGCCGGGTCGCGGTACACGCCGTCGCGGCTGATCCGGGTCGCGTCGCCGAGCACGCGGCGGGTCCAGCCGTGCTCGCCGCGCACCACCTCGTAGCGCACCGGGTGCCGTACCGCGTCGGCGTCGGCGACGACCACGCGCTGACGCGGGATGAGCGCCCCGGCCCGGGTCGCCGCGACCAGCCAGACCGGGGCCAGCGCGGCCGCCGACCCGGCCCGCAGCGCGCTGCCGGCCAGGGCGCGCGGATCGCTGAGCACCGGCCGCCCGGCGAGCTGCGCGCCGTACGCCGCGGCGACGGCGATGCGCACGAAGCCGGACAGGTGCGGGTCGGCCAGCCGGTCCAGCGGCGCGAGCACGGACGGCTCCCGCGCGGTGGGGAAGCCCGCCATCGGCTCGGCCACGGTCAGCCCGAGCCCGGCCAGCCGCGCCACCAGCTCGGCGGGTGAGGCGGGCCGGCTGGCGTCGTACTCGCCCACCGGCGTCCAGTCCGCGTCGGTGCGCTCGCCGTACCAGGGGGACATGCGCACGATGCGGTGCACGCCGAGCAGGTTCTCCTGCGCCAGCAGCAGCGTGCCGCCGGGGGCGACCGCGCCCGCCACCAGCTCGGCGGTCTCGGCCCAGCTCAGCGCACCGCCTTCGACCGACGGCAGCCGATCGAGCCCGTCGCACGCGACCACCAGGTCGTAGCGGTCGCCCGGGTCCAGCTTCGCGACGCTGCCGCACAGCACCGTCACCCCGGGGTGGCGCGCGGCCACCGCCTCGGCGTCCGGGTAGGCGCGGACCAGGCAGGTGACCCGCATCGCGGCGGCCAGCAGGGTGAGCAGCGCGTCGTCGTGCGGGCCGGCGACCAGGGCACGGCCGCCCGGCCGGGTCAGGTCACGCAGCATCTCCTGCAGCGCCGGCCCGGCGACCGGCTGCCGGTCGGCGCTCGCGTCGTCGTCGGTCCAGACCAGCATCTCGCCGCCGATCAGGCGGAGGTTCTGCGGCACGGTGGCGGTCGGCGGGGTCATCGGCCGGCTCCTGCGGGGATGGTGAGCGGGTGGTGGGCGGTCGCGCCAGCGGCACCGTCGTCGGTCGTCGGCGCGCTGCCGGTCGCGCCACCGGAACCGGCGCCGGTCGCCGGCGCGCTGCCGCGGGCGGCGGGGATCGCGGCGCGCCGGGTGCTGTCGTACAGCGCCTCCCAGCCCAGCAGGCGGCGCAGGGAGGCGGGAGAGGCCAGGTACTCCGTGCCCAGCTCGTCGTCGGTGACGGCGCGGGCGGCGGCCAGGTCGACGTGGGTGCCGTGCAGCTGCGGCCACTGCCGCCTGATGCGGGCCACACCGCCGAACGTCGGATCCTCGGCGTGCAGCACCATCGGGTCGCCGTACACGGCGGGTTCGCAGCCCGCGGCGATGCCGTAGAACAGGGCGCTGCTCACCCGGTTCGACGCGACCCGGCGGTGCCGGCGCAGCTCGGCGAGCTGGCCGTAGAGGAAGCCGGGGTCGGTGTCGCGCCACCAGTGCCCGCGGTAGCCGTGGCAGATGACGCGGAAGCCGGCCCGCTCGTAGAGGCGGCGGACGCGCCTCATCCGGAACTCCGCCCAGTACAGGCAGACGGTGACCGGCCCCTGCTCGACCTCGGCGATGGTGTCGATGAGGCGGCGGTGGTCGCCCTTGACCTCCTGGCCCTCCCAGCCGTGGAACGGGTACCAGATGGTCCCCTCCCGCGGCGGGGCGGCGGGGTCCTCCGGTTCCATGGCCAGCAGGTAGATCCATGGCGCGCCGATCACGACGACGTTGCGGCGGCCGAGCGACCACGCGCGGCGGCGCGTCTGCTCGGACCACACGAAGATCGGGGCGCCCTCGACGTACGGCGTGCCGGGCGCGAGCCCGTCGCCGATGTTCCAGCCGTGCTGCAGGTAGCCGAGCATGCGCGGCGGGGCGTCGAGCTCGCCGAGGTCGCAGTACCGGGCGAGCACCTGGGCGTGGCCGTAGAAGTGGTTCGCGTGATGCACGGAGCGTCCTGTGGGTGGCAGAGGTGGGACGGGCTAGCGCAGGGCGGCGGCCAACTCGCTGATCACCCGGTCCTGGTCGGCGTCGGTGAGGTCCGGGAAGAGCGGCAGGGACAGTTCCTCGGCGTAGAAGCGCTCGGCGTTGGGGCACATGCCGCGCCGGTAGCCGAGGTCGGCGAAGACCGGATGCCAGTACACCGGGATGTAGTTGACCTGCACCCCGATGCCCGCGGCCCGGAGCCGGTCGTAGACCTCGCGGCGGCGGCCGCCGAGGATCCGCACCGGGTAGAGGTGCCAGGCCGGGTCGACCCAGGCCCGCTGCACCGGCAGCCGCAGCCCGGCCACCCCGGCCAGCGCCTCGTGGTAGCGGGCGGTCAGCGCGGCGCGGCGGGCCTTGAACGCGCCGAGCCGGCGCAGCTGGCTGCGGCCCAGTGCGCAGAGCACGTCGGGCAGCCGGTAGTTCAGCCCGAACGCGTGCACCTCCTGGTGCCAGCCGCCCTCATCGGGCTCGCGCAGCTCGTCGCGCTCGCGCACCATGCCGATGCCGCGGAACCGCCGCGCGGCGGTCAGCCGGGCGGGGTCGGTCGCGGCGACCGCGCCGCCCTCCGCCGTGGTCAGGTTCTTGGTCGGGAAGAACGAGAACGTGGTCAGGTCGGCCAGCGAGCCGACCGGGCGGTCGCGGTACACCGAGCCGATGGCGTGCGCCGCGTCGGCGATGAGCAGGGCGTCCGCGTCGTCGGCGACCTTGCGCAGGTCGTCGTACTCGGCCGGGTGCCCGGCGTAGTCCACCGCGGTGATCACCCTGGTCCGCGCGGTGACCGCGGCCTGCGCGGCGGCGGCGTCCAGGTTGGCGGTGTCCTCCTCCACGTCGGCGAAGACGACCGTGGCGCCCCGCTCGATCGCGGTGGAGGCGGTGGCCACGAACGTCATCGGCGTGGTGACCACCTCGTCCCCGGGGCCGATGCCCGCCGCCGCGTACGCCGTGTGCAGCGCCGCGGTGCCGTTGCTCACCACGGCGCAGGGCACCCCGCCGGTCCACCCCGTGAGGTCGGCCTCGAAGGCGGCGACCTGCGGACCGGTGGTCAGCCAGTCGCCGCGCAGCACCTCGGCGACCGCGGCGACGTCCTCATCGGTGATCGACTGCCGTCCGTACGGAAGCATGATCCCTCCCCTCGCCCGGTGGTGATCAGGCCTCGCCGAGCAGGCCGCGCATCTCCTCGACGCCCAGCCACAGGTCGTTGTTGTCGGAGCGGTAGTTGAAGTCCTCCGCCACGCCCTCGCCGCCGGTCGGCGGCACGTAACCCCACTCGGCGATGGTCGGCTGGACCACGTACCGGTCGGGCAGGCGCAGGGTGCGGTGGGCGTCGCCGAGGGCGATCATCTCCTCGTGCAGCTTCTCGCCGGGGCGGATGCCGATCTCGTGCGTGGGCGCGCCGGGGGCGACAGCCTCGACCAGGTCCAGGATGCGCATGCTGGGGATGCGCGGCACGTACAGCTCGCCGCCGTTCATCAGGTCGAAGGAGTCGACGACGAACTTCACCGCCTGCTCCAGCGTGATCCAGAACCGGGTCATCCGCTTGTCGGTCACCGGCAGGCTCTGGCCCTCGGCCTGCAGCTGCTTGAACAGCGGCACCACCGAGCCGCGGCTGCCCATCACGTTGCCGTAGCGCACCACCGAGAACCGGGTCGGGTGGTTGGCCGCGTAGTGGTTGGCCGAGATGAACAGCTTGTCGGCGACCAGCTTCGTCGCGCCGTACAGGTTGATCGGGCTGGAGGCCTTGTCGGTGGACAGGGCCACCACCTTCTGCACACCGTTGTCGATCGCGGCCTCGATGACGTTCTGCGAGCCGCCGACGTTGGTGCGCACGAACTCGAAGGGGTTGTACTCGGCGGTGTCGACCTGCTTGAGGGCCGCCGCGTGCACCACGTAGTCGACGTTGTGCATGGCCCGGGTCAGCCGGTCGCGGTCGCGCACGTCGCCGAGGAACCAGCGCAGCCGCTCGTCGTTGCCGAACATCTGGCGGACCTCGTACTGCTTGAGCTCGTCGCGGGAGATGATGACGAGCCGCTTCGGGTCGAGGTTGTCCAGCGCGTACCTCAGAAACGCCTTGCCGAACGATCCCGTGCCACCGGTGATCAGAATGGACGAACCCCGCAGCACACTCACTTGTCGCTCCTTGCACGTCAATGGAATCGCCCGACGAGAAAGGTGCCAGGCGGCCGGGAACCACCCGGTGCCGTGCCAACATAATCGCAGATCCAGCGCCTGGATACGCTTGCAATGCGAAGTTTCCCCAGTGTTCAACGGGGATGTACGAGATCATTCCGCCGATGATTGACAGCGCGTTAACAACGCGCACCGCGCTCTTATGGAACCGGTTAACGCGACCGGCGAATGCGCGTCCGACCGGGACGCGATAAAAAGATTCTGGGCCCTGCCCGGCGCGTGCGCCCGGCAAAGCCCAGAATCGGTCGGGACGGATTGCTAGATCAGGTCCCAGCGCAGCGGCGTGCCCTTCGCGGCGTCGCGGGTGAAGCGGCGGCCCAGCACGTTGCCGATCTCGGCGGGGGGCAGCCCGCCCGCGGGACGGATGGAGCGCACGTTGTCCGCGGTGACCTGGTCGCCCGCGCGCACGTCGGCGGTGACGTAGAGGGAGCGGCGGAAGCGCAGGCCCTCCTGCTCGCTGCCGGTCGGGCCGATCCGGGTGCCGCCCAGCGCCTGCCAGGCCCGCTCGGTCTCGGCGACCAGCGCCGCCAGCTCGCCCGGGTCGAGCGAGAACGCCGAGTCCACCCCGCCGTCGGCGCGGTCGAGCGTCACATGCTTCTCGATGACCGTCGCGCCCAGCGCCACCGCGGCGACCGGCACGCCGATGCCCATGGTGTGGTCGGACAGCCCGACCTGGGTGCCGAACGCCTCGGCCAGCACCGGGATGCGGCGCAGGTTGCTGTCCTGCGGCGGCGACGGGTAGGAGGCGGTGCAGGCCAGCAGCACGAGCTGGTCGTTGCCGGCGGCGCGGGCGGTCTGCACCGCGGCGTGGATGTCGCCGACGTCGGCCATACCCGTCGAGATGATCATCGGCTTTCCGGTGCTCGCGGCGAGCCGGATCAGCGGCAGGTCCACCAGCTCCGAAGAGGCGATCTTGTAGGCGGGCGTGCCCAGCGACTCCAGCAGCTCGATCGCGGTGTGGTCGAACGGCGAGGAGAACACCGTCAGGCCCCGCTCGCGGGCTCGCTCGAAGATCACCGGGTGCCACTCGTACGGCGTGTGCGCCCGCTGGAAGAGCGCGTACAGGTTCTCCCCGCCCCACAGGCCGTGCTCGTCGGAGATGCGGAACGCGGGCGCGTCCACGTCGATGGTGATCGTGTCGGGGGTGTACGTCTGCAGCTTGAGCGCCTGGGCCCCGCTGGCCGCGACCGCGTCCACGATCTGCAGCGCCCGGTCGAGCGAGCCGTTGTGGTTGCCGGACATCTCCGCGATGACGAAGGGCCGGTGCTCCGGCCCGACGAGGTGATCACCGATCTTGATGGTGGGCATGCGCCGCACTCCGTTCCTGGTCGCCGTCGGTCAATCCCTCGGCCGGTCGCGCAGGGCGGGCCGGCCGGGACGCACCGGCGGTGAATCGGCGGCCGCGCCGGTCGGCGGCGGCCAGCTCCGTCCACACGACCTCCTGCGGGACGCCGTCGATCACGCACTCGTAGCGCCGGGTGGCGATGAAGCCGAACCTGCGGTGCAGCTGCAGCACGGGGGTGTTCCAGGCCAGCGTCTCGCCGCCCAGCCGGTCGAAGCCGAGCGCGTCGAAGGCGAAGTCGACCGCCTCCCGCTCCATCTCCAGCCAGGCCGGCAGCAGCTCACCGCGCGCGGTGAGGCCGTCCACGTCGAGGTAGAAGCCCCAGACCACGCCCCGCTCCTGCGCCCGGCGGGCGTCGAACATGACCACCCCGGCGGGGTGCTCCTGCCACTCGAAGATCATCACGTGGCGCAGCGGGTCGACGGCGACCGTCGCCCACCAGGCCGCATGCTCGGTGGGCGTGATCTCGTGCGTGGTCAGGCTGGCCCGGCGGACCTGGGGGTGGTTGCGCCAGCGCAGCACCACGTCGCGATCGGCAGGTGACGCGTAACGGAGCACGCGGACACCCTACCCAGCACAAACGCCCTCAGAAGGCACGTTGGGAAACGTTCACCGGGTGTTCGCCGGCTCGCCGAGGAACACCCGGCGCACCACCCGCTCGGCGGCGTGCCCGTCCTCCCAGGCGCAGAAGCGCTCCCGGAACGCGCGGCGCAGCGCGGCGTCCCCGGCCTGACCGCCGTCGCGCAGCAGCGCCACCAGCTCGTCGAACCCGCGCACCACCGGGCCGGGCGGCTGCGCCACCACGTCGAGCACCACGCCGCGCTGCCGCCGGTACTCCGCCCAGTCGGGGGTGTAGAGCACGATCGGCCGGTCCAGCACCGCGAAGTCGAAGATCGCCGACGAGTAGTCGCTGACCAGCACGTCGGCGGCGAGGTAGAGGTCCTCCACCACCGGGTGGTCGAACACGTCGCGCACCTGCTCGCCGGCCGGGAAGCGGTCGTCGGTCAGGTAGTGCCCGCGCACCAGCACCAGGCCGCGGGGCCCCAGCGCGTCGGCCACCCGCTGCGGGTCGAACACCGGCAGCGCCATCGGCTCCGGCCGGAACGTCGGCGCGTAGAGCACCACGATCCGGTCCGCCGCGATGCCCAGCGCCGCCCGCGCCGCCGCGGCCTGCTCCGCGCCCGCCAGCGCCAGCCGGTCGTTGCGCGGATACCCGGTCTCCAGCGCCTCGAAGCGGCACGGGTACGACCGCTCCCACATCTGCGTGCTGAACGGGTTCGCGCTGACGCTGAAGTCCCACGCGTCGCAACGGCGCAGCATCGCCGCGTAGTCCAGGTCCGCCCCGGCCGGGAAGTACTGCTGGTCCAGGCCCATCGTCTTGACCGGCGTGCCGTGGTGGGTCTGCAGGTAGACCTGCCCACGGCGGCGGCGCACGTAGTTGGGGAAGTTCACGTTGTTCACCAGCCAGCGGGCGCGGGCCAGCGCCCGGAACGCGGCACGGCTGCCGTCCACCAGGTGCGGCTCGGTGACCTGGCCGGCGGTCTCCGGCCGGACCAGCCACACCCCGCGCACGTGCGGGGCCAGCCGCCGCGCCTCGTGGTAGACGGCGGCCGGGTTGCAGGCGACCCCGCGATACCAGTACGCGGCGTAGAGGGCGAGCCGGTCGTCGACCGGCAGCAGCCGCTGGAACTCGTAGTAGGCGCGGCCCAGCAGGCCCGACGGCCCGCGGCGCAGCCGCCCGGCGACCTTGGGCACGGCGCCGCGCACCGACCGGCCCAGCGCCGCCGCCCGCCGCCCGAGCCGCGTCACCGAGCGCATCAGCCAGTACGGCGCCCAGGCCCGCCGGGCCACCAGCCGGTAGCGCAGGCCGTCCTTGCCCGGCGGCTCGGCGTACCCGCCGGGCGGCAGGTAGCGGTGGAACATGTCGGCGATGCGCAGGAAGCAGCGCCGGCGCAGCCGCCGGGGCAGCCGGTGGTCGTTGCCGACGACGGTCATGCAGTGCCAGACCATGCGCTCGAAGATCAGCGGCCGGACCGCGTCGGCGCGCTCGCCGAGGCCGTCGACGAGCTGCCAGGCCCGCTCCCAGTGGTCGAACAGCTCGAAGTGCCGGGCGTCCTGGGTGCGGGTGATCGCGCCGACCCGGCGCTGGCGGTAGGAGTAGCAGACCCGCTCCAGCACGCAGATCCGCTCCGCGGCGGCCAGCAGCGGGTACGTCCACGAGACGTCCTCGTACCAGCCGGTGCCGAAGCGCAGGTCCAGCTTGACCAGCAGATCACGCCGCACGATCTTGTTCCACACGGTGTGGATGGTCTTGACCAGCACGGGGCGGGCGGTGATGTCCACGCCGTCCGGGCCGGGCGAGCGGGCGAGCTGGCGGCGCATGCCGCTGCGCCGGCCCTTCCCGATCGGCCAGGTGCGCTCGAAGTCGACGATCAGCACGTCGGGCTGGTCCACCCGCAGCCGGGCGGCGACCGCCGCCAGCGAGCCGGGTTTGAGCGCGTCGTCGCTGTCCACGAACCAGACGTACTCGCCGGTGGCCCGGTCCAGCCCCGCGTTGCGGGCCTCGCCCAGGCCGACGTTGTCCGGCAGGTGCAGCACGGTGACGCGGGGGTCGCGGGCGGCGTACTCGTCGAGGATGGCGCCGCAGTGGTCGGGTGAGCGGTCGTCGACCGCGATCACCTCTACGTCGTCGAAGCCCTGATCGAGGATGGAGTCGAGACATTCCCTGAGGTAGCCCTGCACGCGGTAGGCGGGCAGGACCACGCTCAGGAGAGTCACGTACGAACCAGTCCCTTGTAGGCGTCGAGCGCTTCCTGCACGGTGCCGTCGACGGTCAGCCGACCGGCGTTGATGTACAGACCGCGCGTGCAGAAGCGGGTGAGGTCCCCTTCATTGTGCGACACCAGGACGAGCGTGCGGCCTTCTGCCAGCAGTTTCTCCATCGTGCCGTAGCACTTTTTGCGGAACTCGGCGTCGCCGACCGCCATGACCTCGTCCACGAGCAGGATCGGGTGCGACAGCTGCGCGATCACCGCGAAGCCGAGGCGGACCTTCATGCCGGACGAGTAGTGCCGCACCGGCGAGTCGATGGAGCGGGCCACCTGCTCGCCCGCGAAGTCGACGATCTCGTCGAACTTGGCCTTGAGCGTCTTCTGGCTCATCCCGTGCAGCGCGCCGACCAGCATCACGTTCTCGCGGCCGGTCAGGTCGCCGGAGAAGCCCGCCGACAGCTCCAGCAGCGGGGCGACCCGGCCGTGCACCTCGACGGTGCCCTCGTCCGGGATGAGCACGCCCGCGATCATCTTCAGCAGGGTGCTCTTGCCGGTGCCGTTCTTGCCGATGATGCCGACGGCCTCGCCGGGGCGGATGTCGAAGGACAGGTCACGCAGCGGCCAGAAGCTGTCCTCGGCCTTGTTCGGGTCGCGCTTGCTGCCGAAGAACAGCATCTCGCGGACCTGCAGGTTGCGGCGGCGGCCCTTGTTGAAGCGGACCCCGAGGCCGCGGGCGCTGATGATGGGGTCGTGCACGGTCACAGCTCCTTCAGCACCGACGGCTCAAGCTTGCGGAACATCAGCCAGCCGCACAGGAAGATCAGCAGGCTGCCGCCGACCGAGGTGGCCAGCAGGGCCGGCGACGGCCACTCGCCGGCGAACCAGGCCGCGTGGTGCAGCTGGAAGATGCCCACCAGCGGGTTCGCCTGGTAGACGATCTTCACCCACTCCGGCATGTGCGACTCGGTCACCTGGCTCAGCGGGTAGATGATCGGCGCGGCGTAGAACAGGATCCGCAGCGCCAGGCGCATGAACCGCTCGACGTCGCGCAGCATCACGTTCAGCGAGGACAGCATCAGCGAGATGCCGACCAGGAAGATCGCCTGCACGAGGACCGCCAGCGGCAGCGCGTAGAGCGTGTGCCAGCCGAAGTCGGCCTTGAACACGATCGCGCCGATGATCAGGATCGGCAGGCCGGCGACGTACTCGGCGAAGCGGCCGATCACCCGGCCCAGCGGGAAGATCTCGCGCGGCACCTTGATCGTGGTGATCATGCGGGCCTGCGACACGAGCGCGGTCGTCGACTCGCTGATCGCGCTGTTCGCCCACATCCAGGCGAAGATGCCGGACAGGATGAACATGATGTAGTCGGTGCCGCTCATGCCGTCGCGGCCGCCGCCGTACAGCACGCCGAAGATGAAGTAGTAGATCGCCGCCATGGTCAGCGGCTCGATCAGCGACCAAAGGTAGCCGAGCACCGACTGCTGGTACTTGACCGTCAGGTCGCGCTGCACCAGCAGGCGAAGCACGCTGCGATGACTCCACACCGCCGCGATACTCGAGGTCAACCCGGCCTCCCTGCTGCTCACAAGCCAATCCCGATCACGGTAGTCGACAGACGCCGCGGAAACGGGGTCAAAGGGTCCCTACGCCGACCCTCGGGTCGGACGTGGCGGGCACAAGGCTAACAGCGCCCCCGCGCGCTGTGACACCCCGCCGAACGGCTCAACATTCGATCACGTTGACCGCGAGGCCACCGCGCGCGGTCTCCTTGTACTTGATCTTCATGTCAGCGCCGGTCTCCCGCATGGTCTTGATGACTTTGTCGAGGGAGACGAAGTGATTACCGTCACCCCGCATCGCCATCCGGGCGGCGGTGATCGCCTTCACGCTCGCCACGGCGTTGCGCTCGATGCACGGGATCTGCACCAGGCCGCCGACCGGGTCGCAGGTCAGCCCCAGGTTGTGCTCCATCGCGATCTCCGCGGCGTTCTCCACCTGGGCGGGCGTGCCGCCGAGCACCTCGGCCAGGCCCGCGGCCGCCATCGAGCAGGCCGAGCCGACCTCGCCCTGGCAGCCGACCTCCGCGCCGGAGATCGAGGCGTTCTCCTTGAACAACACGCCGACGGCGGCCGCGGTGAGTAGGAAGCGCACCACCCCGTCCTCGTTCGCGCCGGGCACGAACCGGGCGTAGTAGTGCAGCACCGCGGGCACGATCCCGGCCGCGCCGTTGGTCGGCGCGGTGACCACCCGGCCGCCGGCGGCGTTCTCCTCGTTCACCGCCAGCGCGAACAGTGTGATCCAGTCCATGACCCGCAGCGGGTCGGTCGCGTAGTGCTCCTTGGACAGGGTGCGCTGCAGCTCGGCCGCGCGGCGGCGCACCTTCAGGCCGCCCGGCAGGGTGCCCTCGTTGGTGCAGCCGGCCTCGACGCAGTCCTGCATGACCTGCCAGATGCGCAGCAGCCCGGCCCGCACGTCGGCCTCCGAGCGCCAGGACAGCTCGTTGGCCAGCACGATGTCGCTGATCCGCAGGCCGGTGTCCCGGGTCAGCGCCAGCAGCTCCGCGCCGGTGCGGTACGGGAAGCGCACCACGGTGTCGTCGGGCTTGATCCGGTCGGCGCCGGCGGCGTTCTCGTCCACCACGAAACCGCCGCCCACCGAGTAGTACGTGCGCTCGCGCACGCAGCCGCCCGCGGCGTCGAAGGCCGCGAACGTCATCCCGTTGGGGTGGTACGGCAGCGAGCGGCGGCGGTGCAGGGTCAGCTCGAAGGCGGCGTCCTGCACGCCCAGCAGGCACACCCGGCCGGCGTCCTTGATCGCGGCGAAGCGGGCGTCGGCGGTGGCGGTGTCGACCGTCTCCGGATCGTCGCCGGCCAGGCCGAGCAGGACCGCCTTGTCACTGCCGTGGCCGTGCCCGGTCGCGCCCAGCGAGCCGAACAGCTCCGCGCGCACCGAGACGACCTCGTGCAGCGTGCCGTCCGCTTTCAGCCCGGATGCGAAGATATGCGCCGCGCGCATCGGCCCGACCGTGTGCGAGCTCGACGGCCCGATACCGATCTTGAACAGGTCGAAGACGCTGATCACTGACATCCCCCTCATCGCGGACGTGCAAGCTTAGCCCCTGTGCGATGGGGGGTGACCCGGGCTGCCGCGATGCGCCGGTGCACCCGCGGCGTCACCGGACGCCACGGGTGCACCGGCCCGGCTAGTCGCCGGTGAAGACCACGGTGACGCTGGTGTAGCCCAGCGAGCGGAGCATGCCCTCCAGGGTCTTGCGGGTGTTCTCCTCGGCCCGGTCGACCAGCGTGCTCTTGGCGCCCGCCTCGGCGAGCTTCTGCTCGGCCACCTTCAGCGTCTCCTGCTGCCGGTTCGGGTCGCCGCCGAAGAAGTCGCCGACCCGGTTGATCAGGCCGCGGTCCTCGGCGTAGACGTAGCTGCGGTCGATGTCGAGCTTCGGCTCGGCGAGCTGCGGCGACGGCAGGGTGATGGTGACCGACTTGCGGTCGGCCGACTCGACGATCGCGCCGTCGGACAGGCTGCCGAAGTCGACGTACGCCTCGACGCTGCCGGACGCGACGAACAGGGTGCGCTGGTTGAGCAGCCAGTCGGGGATGAAGCGCCGGTCCTCCTTGAGGTCGATGATCACCTCGTAGTTGCCCTCGGCCGCGACGAACCGGCTCAGATCCTTGATCGACAGCAGCAGCGGCGGCTGGCTGTTGTCCGTGGTCTCCACCGCGAACGGGTTGCGCCACTTCGGCAGCAGCCCCGCCAGGTTGAGGCTGGCCACGGCGCCACCGAGCACGGCGAGTACGAGCACGGTGAGCAGGAGGCGGCGTCCCCAGCGCGGGCGCGGGGCGGGGTGCTCGTCGAGGTCGTCGTCCTCCGGGCGCTGCCGGGGCAGCGGCTCGGTCGGCTTGGCCCGGCCGGCCGCGTACTGCGGCGAGCTGACCTCGGGCAGGTTGCGAGTCGGTTCGTCAGCGGCGCCCATGGCGTCCTCCCCTGGCCGGTGCGGTGGTGCCCTCGTGGCTGTGATGCCCTCGTGGCTGTGGTGCCCTCGTGGCTGCGGTGCCCTGTGGGGCTGCCGTCCATTGTCTTACCCCACCCCGACAACAGGGAACCTCGCATGTCAGACGGCCCCTTGATGATCGCCGTTCATGTTCGGTCGCACCTGCGGTAACCTGCGATCAGCCCTCTTGTTGCGCCACACCCCCCATGGAGCACGCGTGCGCCCCTCTGTCGACGAGATCAGGACCCGGACCTACAAGGCACGGGACGCCTGGTGGACAGTGCTGCTGGTCGACCCGGTCGCCGTCCACCTGGTCCGGCTCATCGCGCCGTACCGGTGGATCACCCCCAACAAGATCACCACGACGGCCTTCCTGTTCGGCTGCGGCGCGGCGTACGGCTTCTCGACGCTGACCGCGACCGGCCTGCTGGTGGGCGCGCTGCTGTTCCACATCAGCTTCATCCTGGACTGCATCGACGGCAAGATCGCCCGGCTGAACGGCACCGGCTCGATGTTCGGCTCGTGGCTCGACTACGTCTTCGACCGGCTGCGCGTGCTGGCCTGCTCGCTGGCGCTGTTCATCGCCGCGTACGCGCTCACCGACAACCTGTGGTTCCTCGCCGCCGGGTTCGCGGTCAACTTCATGGACATGTTCCGCTACCTGAACGCGCTGCAGGTCTACCGGGTGAACACCGAGACCCGCGAGAAGCTCGAGGCCGCGCGCGCGGCGGCGGGCATCGTGGTCGCAGTGGACCCGGCCAACCCGGACGAGGCCGCGGCGAACGCGGGCGACCGCTCCATGCTGGTGCTCGGCGGCGGCGAGAGCAACAAGGCGATCAGTGCCTTCATGCGCTTCCGCACCCGGCTGCGCGCCGGCCGCATCCGCCCGCACCTGGTCAGCGGCATCGAGTACCAGATGTTCGTCTTCATCGTCGGCCCGATCGCGGCCGCGCTCGCCGGCACCGTGGACGCGCTGCTCTGGGTCACCGCGATCTCGACCGGCCTGATGGTCCTGTTCGAGCTGGCCATCATCTACATGCTGTACCGCTCGACCACCGGCGCCGCGCGCCAGATCAAGTCGCTGCAGGCGCAGGCCGAGGCCCGCATCCCGGCCCCACGCTCCGGCGAGCCGGCCACCGTGGCGGCGCACTGATCCCCTTTTCACGAGCGAAGCGCCGGCCGTGCTGCGGGAGCAGCGGGACCGGCGCTTCGCTCATGAGAGGTCGGCGGCTCAGCCGAAGGCGGCCAGGCCGGTGAGGCGCTGGCCCAGCACCAGCTGGTGGATCTCCGAGGTGCCCTCGTAGGTCAGCACGCTCTCCAGGTTGTTGGCGTGGCGCAGCACCGGGTACTCCCCGGAGACGCCGTTCGCGCCGAGGATGGTGCGGCACTGCCGGGCGATGGCGATCGCCTCGCGGACGTTGTTGAGCTTGCCCGCGCTGACCATCTCCGGGCGCAGCGCGCCCCGGTCCGCCGTGCGGCCCAGGTGCAGCGCCAGCAGGAAGCCCTTCTGCAGCTCCAGCGCCATGTCGGCGAGCTTGGCCTGGGTCAGCTGGAACCCGGCGATCGGCTTGCCGAACTGGGTGCGGGTGGTCGCGTAGTCCAGTGCCGTGTGCAGGCAGTCGCGCGCCGCCCCCAGCGCGCCCCAGACGATGCCGTAGCGGGCCTCGGTGAGGCAGCTCAGCGGCGCGCGCAGGCCCTCCGCAGCCGGGAGCTGGGCGTCCGCCGGCAGGCGCACCTCGTCCAGCGTGATCTCACCCGTGGAGCTGGCCCGCAGCGACAGCTTCCCGGTGATCTCCCGAGCGGTCACGCCGGGCGCGTCCATCGGCACCGCGAAGCCGCGTACGCCGTCGTCCGTGCGCGCCCAGATCACGGCGACGTCGGCGACCGGCGCGTTGGTGATCCACATCTTGCCCCCGTGCAGCACCCAGCCGTCGCCGTCGCGGCGCGCGCGGGTGGCCATGGCGGCCGGGTCGGAGCCGTGGTCGGGCTCGGTCAGGCCGAAGCAGCCGATCAGCTCGCCCTTGGCCATGCCGGGCAGCCAGCGCTGCTTCTGCTCCTCGGAGCCGTACTTCCAGATCGCGTACATGGCCAGCGAGCCCTGCACGCTCACCAGCGAGCGCACGCCCGAGTCGGCCGCCTCCAGCTCCATGCAGGCCAGCCCGTAGGCCACCGCGGAGGAGCCGGCGCAGCCGTACCCCGACAGGTGCATGCCGAGCAGGCCGAGCGCGCCGAAGTCCCGGGCGAGCTCGCGCACCGGGGCGTGGCCGGACTCGTACCAGCCGGCCACGTGCGGACGTACCTTGTCGTCGACCAGGCGCCGGACCACGGCGCGGATCTCCCGCTCCTCGTCGGTGAGCAGCGAATCCAGGTCGAGCAGGTCGAGAGGAAGCACCGGAGTCGTCACGCGCCCACCTTAACGGCGACTAAGCGACCCATGCATCCGGAGCGGCCCATGCATCCGGCCGCCAGGGCCGGATGCCGCGTCCGCCGGAGGCGGACGCCGGCAGCTCAGCTCAACTGAGCACCAGCACGCGGGCGTGGATCTGGTGGCGCTGCTGCAGCGCGGCGCGCAGCGCCCGGTGCAGGCCGTCCTCCAGATACAGCTCGCCCTCCCACTGCACCACGTGCGGGAACAGGTCGCCGTAGAACGTCGAGTCGTCCGCCAGCACCCGGTCCAGCGCCATCTCCAGCTTGATCGTAACGAGCTGGTTGAGCGAAACCTGCCGCGGCGGGATCTCCGCCCATTGCTTGAGGGTGTACCCGTGTTCGGGGTACGGCCGCCCGTCGCGCACCGCCTTGAAGATCACGCTCTGCCCTCCCCTCTGAAACCGAGTGCGCCCAGACTAACCGTCGGCGGCGAGCACCGGCGCACCCGCCGACGGCCCGTCCCGATCCACGGTGCCCGACCAGCGGCCGCGGTGGACCACCTCGTCGAGTGACCTGCGGCCCCGGCGCAGCGACGCCGAGCGGTGGTCCGGCGCCCGGTAGCCCACGCTCACCGCCCCGATCGGGGTGTACTCGCCCGGCACGTCGAACGCCTGCCGGAACGCGCCGACCCGCTGCGCCGGGACGCCGAAGAAGCACGCGCCCAGGCCCTCGTCCACCGCGGTGAGCAGCATCAGCAGCGCCGCCATGCCGGTGTCGACGTGCCAGTACGGCACCGGCCAGCGCGCCTCGTCGCGGTCGGTCCAGCCCTTGTCGGACTCGGCGTACCGGTCCAGGTAGGCGGACTTGTTCGACAGCGGCACGATGATCAGCGGCGCGGTGCGCATGTTCGCCAGCCAGCGCGACCGGCCCCCGGTCTGCGGCGTCGCCGCGTCCCAGAACAGCTCGCGCTCGGCCGCCGTCTCCAGCACCAGGAACGCCCAGCCCTGCGCGAAGCCCGCCGAGGGCGCGTGCGTGGCGTGCCGCAGGACCCGCTCCACGACCTCGGCCGGCACCGGCCGGTCCGGGTCGTAGTTGCGCACCATCCGGCGCCGGCGCACGACGTCGGCGAACTCCACGCTCAGGCCCCCAGCTGGGGGCGGATGCCCCAGGTGCCGGTCCAGGTCTGCTGCGGGGCGAGCTCGATCAGATCGCGGCCGGAGCGCATCGCGTCGGGCGGGCAGGTCATCGGCTCGATCGCGACCGCGCGGCGGTGCCGCTCGCCGGTCAGCGTGTGCGCGGTGAACAGCTGCCACCAGTGGAACTTCTCGTCGGCCCAGACGTGCACCGCGCGCCCGTCCGGCGCGACCACGCTGACCGTCGAGCCGCCGGTCTCGTCGCGGACCAGGTCACCGAAGGCGGTGTCCAGCTCCAGCGCGCCGATGCGGCGCGGCTCGGTGAAGTCGAACTCGCCACCGGCGACCTTGGCCGCGCCGATCGGCAGCATCCGGCCGTCGACCAGCAGCCGGGTGCGGGCGGGCACGGTCAGCGTCAGCTCGTCCACCGCGAAGTCCGGGACGCGCAGGTAGGGGTGCGTGCCCAGGCCGAACGGCGCCGGGTCGGCGGAACGGTTCACCACGCTGTGGGTGACGGTCAGGCCCTCGTCGCCGAGCACGTACTCGACCTGCAGGCTCAGCCGCCACGGGTAGCCGAGCTGCGGCTCCAGCCCGCACTCCAGCGTGATGGCCGCGTCGTCGCGGCTCACCACCTGCCACGGCAGCCAGCGGACCAGGCCGTGGATGGCGTTGTGCAGCGGCGGCTCGCTCAGCGGCAGCTGGTGGGCCTGCCCGCCGAAGCGGTAGTGCCCGTCGCGGATCCGGTTGGGCCAGGGCATCAGCAGCTGGCCGGCGCCGGCCGGGCACAGCTCGTCCTCGGCGTACCCGTCCAGGATCTCCGTCCCGCCCACCGAGTAGCTGCGCAGACCGCCGCCGACCTCGACGACGGTCGCGGTCTGGACGCCGCGCGCAAGCGTCCACTGGGTGCCGGATGGGCGAAAATCAGTCACGACCCCGCACCCTACATTGCTTTTCTACGGCGCGAGGCGCTCCACGATCCACCTGTCCGCACCGGTCTGGGCGGTCCTGCGGAAACGGAGCCGGTCGTGCAGCCGGCTGACCCTGCCCTGCCAGAACTCCACCGTCTCCGGCTCCACCCGCAGGCCGCCCCAGTGCTCGGGCAGCGGCACCTCCGCCTCCGCCGGGAAGGACTGCTCGGCACGGGCGTACGCCTCCTCCAGCGCCCGCCGGTCGGGCAGCACCGACGACTGCGCGCTGGCCCACGCGCCCAGCTGCGCTCCGCGCGGCCGGACCCGGAAGTACTCCTCGCTCACGTGCTGGTCCACCGGCGCGATCCGGCCGCAGACCACCACCTGGCGGCCCATCGCGAACCACGGGAAGAGCAGGCTGGCGTACGGGTTCGCGAGCGCCTCGCGGCCCTTGCGCGAGTCGTAGTTGGTGAAGAACACGAACCCGCGCTCGTCGTACCCCTTGAGCAGGACGGTGCGGGAGCTGGGCCGGCCGGCCGCGTCCGCGGTCGACACGATCATCGCGTTCGGCTCGGGCAGGCCGGCCGCGACCGCCTCGGCGAACCACCGGCCGAACTGGGTCGGCCAGTCCGCCGCGAGGTGCTCCTCGACCAGCGGCTCCTCCCGGACGGCGGGGCGGTGCGGCGCGGCGGACTCGTACTCGCGCCGCATCCGGGCCAGATCGGGGGTGCCGGGGTGCCCGTGGCTCAAGGTGTGCTCCAACTCACGTAGTCATCCTGACGTACTGCTCGCCAGCAGCGGAAATCCTGCCGCGCGCGGGGGCCGGGAACGTGGATTCCGCACCCTCGCGCCGCCCGCGCGGGAAGATGTGGCTTCGGCCGCATGCGGGGCGGGTCGCCAAACGGTTACCCGCGGGGCAAGATGTTGCTCGAACTGAACCTAACCTCAGGTCACCAGATCGGGAGAACGAGATGTCCGACTTCAAGCCGGGCCTGGAGGGCGTGATCGCCTTCGAGACCGAGATCGCCGAGCCCGACAAAGAGGGCGGCTCGCTGCGCTACCGGGGCGTCGACATCGAGGATCTGATCGGCCAGATCTCCTTCGGCAACGTCTGGGCGCTGCTGGTCGACGGCAAGTTCGGCCCCGGTCTGCCGCCGGCGGAGCCGTTCCCGGTGCCGGTGCACTCCGGCGACATCCGCGTCGACGTGCAGTCCGCGGTGGCCATGCTCGCGCCGTACTGGGGCCTCGGCCAGCTCCTCGACATCTCCGACGAGCAGGCCCGCGAGGACCTCGCCCGGGTGTCGGTGACCGCGCTGTCCTTCGTCGCCCAGTCCGCCCGCGGCCTCGGCCTGCCCGCCGTGCCGCAGAAGGAGATCGACAAGGCGCAGACCATCGTCGAGCGCTTCATGAAGCGCTGGCGCGGCGAGCCCGACCCGCGGCACGTCAAGGCCGTCGACGCGTACTTCATCTCCGCCGCCGAGCACGGCCTGAACGCCTCCACGTTCACCGCCCGCATCGTCGCCTCCACCGGCGCCGACGCCGCGGCCTGCATCTCCTCCGGCATCGGCGCGCTGTCCGGCCCGCTGCACGGCGGCGCGCCGTCCCGCGTGCTGCACATGATCGAGGCCGTGGAGCGCTCCGGCGACGCGGAGGGCTACGTCAAGGGCGTGCTCGACCGCGGCGAGCGGCTGATGGGCTTCGGCCACCGCGTCTACCGCGCCGAGGACCCGCGCGCCCGCGTGCTGCGCCGCACCGCCAAGGAGCTGGGCGCGGCCCGCTACGAGGTCGCCGAGGCGCTGGAGAAGGCCGCCCTGGCCGAGCTGCGCGCCCGCCGCCCCGACCGGGTGCTGGAGACCAACGTCGAGTTCTGGTCCGCGGTGGTGCTGGACTTCGCCGAGGTGCCCGCGCACATGTTCACCTCGATGTTCACCTGCGCCCGGGTGGCCGGCTGGTCCGCGCACATCCTGGAGCAGAAGAAGCTGGGCCGCATCGTGCGCCCGTCGGCCCGCTACATCGGCCCCGGCACCCGCAAGCCCTCCGACGTCGAGGGCTGGGACAGCATCTCGCACAGCTGACCCGCACGACTTCCGCCGAAGGGCGCCCGCACCGCGCGGGCGCCCTTCGCCGTCTGCCGGGGCCGACACCCCACCCCCTGGCGACTTTGCTCTGCACACAAATACGCGCACGCCTGCCCGCCTGCGATCCGGATGACCTGTGGGTGCTCGGACGACGACAGCTCATCCGGATCCGCATGTGGTGTGCAGCGGCGTGGCGGTGCGTATTTGTGTGCAGAGCAAAGTCGGGCGGAGGTGGGTGGGTCGGGTGGGCCGCACCGGCTCACGAGGGCCGCGGCGCGGAGGTGAGGACCGTCACGGGGGAGAGGGTGGGACGGCGGCGGGAGGTGGGTCGTTGACGTGGGAGAATGCGGCATACGGCAGCGTCGCCGGGACCGCTGAAATCTCGCACGTACTGACACGCCTGAAGGACTGATGTCATGGCCGAGACGCCGATCACCATCCCCGCCGAGCTCCTGCCCGCAGACGGCCGGTTCTGCTGCGGCCCGTCCAAGGTCCGGCCCCAGGCGGTGGAGGCGCTCAGCTCGGTCGCCGGCTCCTTCCTCGGCACCTCGCACCGGCAGAAGACGGTGAAGAACCAGGTCGCCCGGTTCCGCCAGGGCCTGGCGGACTTCTTCGGCCTGCCCGAGGGCTACGAGGTGATCATCGGCAACGGCGGCACCACCGCGTTCTGGGAGGTGGCCGCGTTCTCGCTGATCAAGGATCGGGCGCAGTTCGCCACCTTCGGCGAGTTCGGCGCGAAGTTCGCCAAGGCCGTCAAGGACGCCCCGTTCCTGGGTGCGCCGACCGTCCACAAGGGCGAGCCGGGCAGCGCCGCGTTCCTGGTCGCCGAGGAGGGCGTGGACGCGTACGGCATCCCGCAGAACGAGACGTCGACCGGTGTCGCGGTGCCCGTGGCCCGGGTCGAGGGCGCCGACGCGGGGGCGCTGATCCTGCACGACGCCACCTCGGCGGCGGGCGGCCTGCCGGTCGACCTGACCCAGAGCGACGTGTACTACTTCGCCCCGCAGAAGTGCTTCGCCTCGGACGGCGGCCTGTGGATCGCGATCCTCTCGCCGGCCGCCATCGCGCGCGCCGAGGAGATCAAGGCGGGCGGCCGCTACATCCCGGCCTTCCTCGACCTGGTCACCGCCATCGAGAACTCGCGGCTGGAGCAGACCCTGAACACCCCGGCGCTGGCCACGGTGTTCCTGGCCGCCGAGCAGACGGACTGGATGAACGCGCAGGGCGGCCTGGCCTGGGCGACCCAGCGCACCGCGGAGAGCGCCGAGATCATCTACCGCTGGGCGGAGAAGTCACCGGTGGCGACGCCGTTCGTGACCGACCCGGGGCTGCGCTCCAACGTGGTCGCCACGATCGACTTCACCGACGACGTGGACGCCGCCGCGATCGCCAAGACGCTGCGCGCCAACGGCGTCGTCGACACCGAGCCCTACCGCAAGCTCGGCCGCAACCAGCTGCGCGTCGCGCTCTACCCGGCGATCGACCCGGCGGACGTGCAGGCGCTGACGGCGAGCATCGACTACGTCATCGAGCAGCTGTAGACCGATTCGCGCAAGTGATGCGGCGGGGCCCGTAGGGTCCCGCCGCTTTTTGCTGCGTACCCCCGCTGGGTCGTGGTTTTTCGGCGCATAAGCGTGTAGACCGCTACAGGGCTGGGCAACTGCTACGGAGCGAGCCCGCCCGAACAGCGCAGGGGGATCCTCCGGTGACCACGCAGCACGACGCGACCACACCGCACGCCGCACGCGGCCCGGTCCGGCCCGGTGGCCGGGGCGCCCAGGCCCCGGCCGGCACCCGACCCGCCGCCCCGGGAGCGCCGGACGGCCCGCACGCGCGCACCGTGCGGGTGGTCACGCCACCTGCGGAGGCCCGGCGCGCCCCGACGCTGCCCGGCCACGCGCCGCCCCTGAACACCCCGGTCTCCCCGACCGCTCCCGTCGACGCGCCGGCCTCCCCGGCTGCTCCGGTCGACGGGCCCGTCTCCCCCGCGGTGCCCGCCACCGTCCGCGCCGCGGCACCAGGACTGGCCGCACCGGCCTCCGGCACCGCGCCCGCCGCCGCCCCGGCGCCGCAGCGGACGACGCGGGAGGCGGACGGTCAGGCGGTCGGGGAGCGCAAGCCGCGTGAGTCGCGGCTGCTGGTCCTCGACGGGCTGCGGCTGGCCGCCGCGCTGCTGGTGGTGGCGCACCATCTGGTACGCGGCCCGTGGGGCGCCGAGCCCGGCAGCCTGTTCGGCCCGCTGGCGGCCGTCGCCTCCTACGGCTGGCTCGGGGTGAACCTGTTCTTCCTCGTCAGCGGCTTCGTGATCTGCCTGAGCAGCTGGGGGCGCAGCCTCGGCGAGTTCGCGGTGTCCCGGGTGGTGCGGCTGTTCCCGGCGTACTGGCTCGGCGTCGTGCTGACCACGGCCGTGCTGGCCGCGTGGCCGGTGCTGCGCGGGCCGCTGCCTGCGCCCGAGTCGCTGGTCAACCTGACCATGCTGCAGAGCGGGCTGGGCGTGACCGACCAGGACTGGTCGTACTGGTCGCTCGGCGCGGAGCTGCGCTTCTACCTGCTGTTCGCGGTCGTGGTGTGGCTCGGGGTGACCTACCGGCGCGTCGTGTACTTCTGCGCGCTGTGGACGGTCGTCGCCGCGTTCTCCTCCACCTGGGACCTGCGCTGGGTGGACAACATGATCGTGCCGGAGTTCGCGCCGTACTTCGTCGCGGGCACGGCGCTGTTCCTGGTGCACCGGTTCGGCGGCAACCTGCTGCTGTGGGGCCTGGTCGGGGTGAACTGGCTGCTGGCACTGTACCGGCTGGCCAGCTACCCGGCGCTGGAGCACTTCCACCTGAGCTGGTGGAGCGTGGCGGCGGCGGTGACCGGCTGCTTCGCGCTGATGACCGCGATCGCGCTCGGCGCGTTCGCCCGCGTGGGCGGGCGGTGGCTGGTGACGGCCGGCTGCCTGACCTACCCGCTCTACCTGATCCACCAGGCCATCGGCCAGACGCTGATCCTGGGCCTGCGCGAGCATGTGCCGCACTGGCTCCTGCTGGCCGGGATCGTGGCGGTGATGCTCGGCGCGGCCTGGCTCATCCACCGCTACGTCGAGCGCCCGGCCGGCCGGCGGCTCCGGAGCGGCCTGAACGCCTCCCTCGCGGCGGTCCGCAAAGGATGACATATAACGCGACACGAATGTGAGCGTGTCGTCAGACTCGGCGTGGCGGGTGCGCGGGTGTGGCATCAACGCGTACGGTGTTCTCTTGGGAACGTCATACCGTGGCCGGGCACTCCCCCCGGCAGCCCCGGTATGGACCGGCACAGGGGACGGAGGTCAGCGATGCGACCCGTAAGGTTCGTCGCCCTCTCCGAAGACGGCCAGGCGCTCGTCCTCGCGGACGAGGTCGGTCGTCTGCTCGCGCTGCCCATCGACGATCGCGTCACCTCGGCGACGCACCCCGACCGCGGCTCCGGCGCGCACACGGTGACCATCGCCGCGGTGCCGTTCGACCACGCCACGGTGCTGTCCCCGCGGGACATCCAGTCGCGCATCCGCTCCGGCGAGAGCGCCGACGACGTCGCGCGCATCGCGGGCGTCCCGGTGGACCGGGTGCTGCGCTACGCCGGGCCGGTGCTGCAGGAGCGGGCCATGCTGGCCCAGCACGCGCGCCGCACCCGGCTGAAGAACTCCGACAAGGGCGCGACCCTCGCCGACGTCGTCGACGGCCGGCTGGCCCAGCACGGCATCGACACGGAGAAGATCTCCTGGGATGCGTACCGGCGCGACGACGGCACCTGGCGCGTCGTGGCGACCTGGCCCTCGGGCAAGGCCACCGCGCAGGCGATCTGGGAGCTCGACCGCAACCGCCAGTCGGTCTCCCCGCACGACGACATGGCGCAGTACCTGTGCGCCGAGCGTCCGACCCAGATCCTCGGCCAGGACCCGACCGCCGGGCAGACCCCGGCGCCCAGCCGCAGCGGGCACGGCCTGCCCACGCCGACCGACGCCACGCGCCGTCCCGGCCGCGACCCGATCCGGGCCGGGCGCGACGCGCTCGTCGCGGCGATGGACCGGCCCCTGGGCAGCGGCCCCGGCCGCGGCCTCGACGTGCCCTCGGACACGCCGCGGCAGCGCCCGGCCAGCGCCGTCATCGGCGGGCAGGGCAGCGCGTTCGACGAGGACGCCGACGCGCCGAAGGAAGTGCCCGCGGTGCCGTCGCTGGCCGTGCTGCGCCCGCGCCGCCAGGCCACCGACACCCCGGCCGCCGGCAACGGCGAGAAGCCGCGCAAGCGCCTGCCCAGCTGGGACGACGTCCTCTTCGGCGGCGCACCGGCGGCCCGCGAGAACTGACCCGCCCGGTCCCGGCCGCCTCGATCGAGGCGGCCGTGATCATGTGAACGGGTGATCTCCGGGATAGGGTCGGGTTTCATGGAGTTCACCACTTTGGGCCGCACCGGCCTGACCGTCAGCAGGCTCTGCCTGGGCACCATGAACTTCGGACCGAAGACGTCCGAGCCGGACAGCCACGCCATGATGGACCGCGCGCTGGAGCACGGGATCAACTTCTTCGACACCGCCGACGTGTACGGCTGGAAGCTCGGCGAGGGTGTCACCGAGCAGATCATCGGCCGCTGGTTCGCGCAGGGCGGCGGCCGCCGCGACAAGGTCGTGCTGGCCACCAAGGTGTACGGCAAGATGGGCGACTGGCCCAACGACCAGGGCCTGTCCGCCCGGCACATCGTCAAGGCCGCCGACGCCTCGCTGCGCCGCCTGCAGACCGACTACATCGACCTCTACCAGATGCACCACGTGGACCGTAAGACGCCGTGGGACGAGATCTGGCAGGCGATGGAGACGCTGGTCGCCGCCGGCAAGGTGCTCTACGTCGGATCGTCCAACTTCGCCGGCTGGCACATCGCCGCCGCCCAGGAGGCCGCCAAGCAGCGCCACTTCCTCGGCCTGGTCGCCGAGCAGTGCATCTACAACCTGCTCACCCGGCACGTGGAGCTGGAGGTCCTGCCCGCCGCGCAGCAGTACGGCGTGGGCGTCATCCCGTGGTCGCCGCTGCACGGCGGCCTGCTGAGCGGCGCGATCCGCAAGCTCAAGGACGGCACCGCGGCGCGGGCCGCCGAGGGCCGCGCCGGCGACGCGCTCGCCGAGCACCGGGCCACCATCGAGGCGTACGAGAAGCTGTGCGAGTCCCTCGACGCCGACCCGGCCGACGTGGCGCTCGCCTGGCTGCTCTCTCGCCCCGGCGTCACCGCCCCCATCATCGGCCCGCGCACCGTCGAGCAGCTCGACGCCACCCTCGGCGCCCTCACCGTCACCCTCGACACCGACACCCTCACCCGCCTCGACGAACTCTTCCCGCCCGTAGGCAAGGGCGGCCCCGGCCCCGAAGCCTGGGCCTGGTAACCCCTCCCAAGATCGCGTCGATCTTGCGGGAACTGTGGGTACGACACGCACCATCCGGACAGATGGGCAACAGTTCGCGCAAGATCGACGCGATCTTGGCGGCGGGACGGGCGGGGGGGTCAGAGGGGGTGGTGGGACAGGGGGGTGTAGCGCGGGTGGGGGCCCAGCTCGGAGCGGACCAGGACCAGCTCGGCGACCGGCCAGGCGGGGCCCGCGTACTGCCGCAGGGTCTCGATGTCGGCGGCCAGGGCGGGGCGGGGGACGCGGTCGCCGGGGCGGGCGATGGTGAGGTGCGGGGTGAAGCGCTTGTCGTCGGGGTGCAGGCGGCGGGCGCGCAGCTCGCGGCGGACCGCACGGGTGACGCGGGTCAGGCCGGCCAGGTCGCCGTCGACGCCCGCCCAGAGGACCGTGGAGCGGCCGTGGCCGAACTTGCCGCCGCCCCGGAAGCACAGCTCGCCGACGGGGCCGTCCACGGCGGACACGGCCAGCGTGGCGGCGGTGGCCGACTCGTCGGGGACCTCGCCCAGGAACGCCAGGGTCAGGTGCCAGCGATCCGTCGCGCCGACCCGTGCCCCGGCCCGGCCGACCGCGAGGCCCTGCACCACGGTGGCCAGGTGGTCCACCGCCACGGGCGGCGGGAAGACGGCGACGAACAGGCGCATCAGCCCTCCGTGAGGACCACTCCCGCGGCGATGAGCGCGCCCTCGACCCGGACCCGCTCGATCTGCAGGTCGAGCCCGGCCACCTCGGTCAGGTGCTCGTCGATGCCCAGGCACTGGCACGCGTCGCGCAGCGCCTGGTCGTAGCGGATGTCGTCACGGTCCAGCAGGCGCAGCCGGTCGACGATCTCCTCGAACGGCACCAGCGGCGACCCGGCCGGGGCGGGCTGCGGCAGCCAGTCCGGTGCGAGGCCGACGGCGTTGAGCCGCTGCGCGGCGAACAGGACCATGCTCTCCCGGGCGGCGCCGATGGCGACCCCGGCGACCCGGGCCGCGGCGACCCACGGCGGGCCGGCGGGCGGGGCCGGGGCGAACGCGCGCTCGAGCCGGTCCAGGGTGCGCTGCTCGTGCCACGAGTCGCGGACCTGCCCGGCCCTGCTGCGTACGTGGGTGACCACGTCGTCGGCACAGATCACCGCGGCGATGGCGGCGGGCATCCCGACGAGCGCCATCACTCCGAGAGTGAGCGGAAGAGCGCTTTCGGTCGCCACATCCACCGACCCTATGCCCAATAGTGCTTGCGCCGCCACCTCGATAGTCAAGAGTGATCACCCCCTGTCACGATCGTCGGTCCCGGACGCCCGCCGCCGTCACGCCGCCGCGACGCTCTCGGCGTGCACGACCCGCACGCGTGGCCTGGGCCGGGCCTGGAAGGCCAGCTTGTCGCCCGCGTGGCGCAGCTGCCAGACCAGTGCGGCGACCGCCGCCAGCAGGGACACCGCGCCGCCCAGCCAGATGCTCGCCGCGGCGCCGAAGGTCTCCGCGATCCAGCTGATGATCATCGAGCCGATGGGCGCGGTGCCCAGGAAGATCAGCACGTACAGCGCCATCACCCGGCCCCGGAACGCGCCGTCCACGCCGAGCTGCACCCGCTGGTTGGCGGCCTGCCCCAGGAAGACCGTGCTGAACCCGGTCGGCACCAGCAGCGCCAGCACCAGCCACTTGTACGGCGCGAACCCGACCGCGACCGCGAGCAGGCCGAACGCGACCGCGGCGGCGAGCAGCAGGTACACCGAGGGGCGGCCCTTGCGGGCGGTGCCGGCCAGCGCACCGGCCAGCGAGCCGACCGCGAGCGCGGTGTTGAACAGGCCGAAGGTGGCCGCACCGGTGTCGAACACCGTCTTGGCCAGCAGCGCCAGGGTGAGCTGGAAGTTGTACCCGAACATCGCGATCACGAACATCATCACCATGGGCAGCAGCAGGTCGTGCCGGGTGCGCACGTAGCGCAGGCCGTCGCCCACCCGGGCCTTGTCCCGCTCGGCCAGCGGCGGCAGCTCGGGCCGGTGCAGCTCGGCCGGGTTCATCCGGGCCTGCATGAAGACCGGGGCCACCGCCATGACGGTGCTGACCAGGAAGACGGGGCCGGTGCCGAGCCCGGCGATGGCGACACCGGCCAGGGCCGGGCCGGTGATGCGGGCGGTCTGGAAGGTGGCCGCGGACAGCGACAGCGCGTTGGGCAGCAGCGGCTTGCCGACCAGCTCGGAGACGAAGGCCTGGCGCACGGGGGTCTCGATGGACTGGGCGACGCCGAGCAGCAGCGCGAAGATCAGGATGTGCCAGAGCTGGATGGTGCCGGTGGCGACCAGGATCGCCTGCAGGATGGCCAGCACCGCCCAGGCGCCGTTGGAGATCATCAGCAGGGTGCGCTTGTCGAAGCGGTCGGCGAGGGTGCCCGCGTACAGGGTGAGCAGCATGACCGGCACGAACTGCATCGCGGTGACCAGGCCCAGCGCGGTGGGCGAGTCGTGGGTCAGCTCCAGGACCAGCCAGTCCTGGGCGACGTACATCATCCACACGCCGATCAGCTTGATCAGCTGACCGCCCGCGAAGAGCCGGTAGTTGCGAACCGTCAGGGAACGGAAGGTGGTGCTCAATCGTGCCCGCACGCGGAGTGCGCCTCCTCGGATAGCCTTCGCCGCTCGCCGGCCGGGGGTCCCGGTCGGTCGGACGGGTCAGGCCTCGCGGGCCGACGCGCGGGATGCCCCGCCGTCAGTCGCGAGCGAGCCGCTCCAGCAGTGCCGCGGCGCGGGCCACGGTGTCGCGTTCGGCGGCGGTGAGGTCGGCCAGTTTCCCGGCCAGCCACTCGTCGCGTACACGCTGGTAGTCCTCGAGCACCGCGAGCCCCTGGTCGCTGGGCGACAGCAGGACCTGCCGCCCGTCGGTGGGGTGCGGGGTCCGGCTGATCAGACCGCGTTCCTCGAGCTTCGCCACGATCTTGGTCATCGTGGGCGGCTGCACCCGCTCCGCCTCGGACAGCTCGCGCGGGGTGAGCGCGCCGCCGATGCGCAGGCTGGTGAGAGCCGAAAGCTGGGTAACGGTGAGATCGCCGACCGGGCGCTCCTGGCGCAACCGCCGGTTGAGCCGGGTGATGGCGTCGCGGAGCCGCTCCGTCAGCTCCTCGGGAGAAGCTTGCGCCACCATCACCACCTGCTCCGTCACGGTTCTTAGCTTAACTAATAAGCTTGGCTAACGAAATACGATTGCCGAGGTGAGCGCGGTCACGCTCTCAGAAAACCAGCTTCTCGAGCGCGCCCACGCTGAAATAGACCACGAAGAGCAGCGCCACGATCCACAGCAGCGGGTGCACGTCGCGCAGCTTGCCCTTGCTCAGCTTGATCAGGACGTACGCGATCACGCCGGCGCCGATGCCGTTCGAGATCGAGTACGTGAACGGCATGAGCACGATGGCCAGGAAGGCCGGGATGCCGATCTCGTAGTCGGTCCAGTCGATGTTGCGCACCGCGGTCATCATCAGGAAGCCCACCACGATCAGCGCCACCGAGGCTGCCTCGAACGGCACGATCGTGACCAGCGGCGACAGGAACATCGCCAGCAGGAACAGGGCACCGGTCACCAGGTTGGCGAACCCGGTCCGCGCGCCCTCGGCGACACCCGCCGCGCTCTCGATGTACGACGTGTTGCTCGACGTGCTCGCCGCGCCGCCCGCCGCCGCCGCGATCGAGTCGACCAGCAGGATCTCCCGGGTGCGCGGCACCATGCCGTCCTCGGTCAGCAGGTCGCCCTCCTGGGCGACGGCGACCATGGTGCCCATCGTGTCGAAGAAGTCGGTCAGCAGCAGCGTGAACACGAACATCGCCGCGACGATCGGCCCCGCCGTCTCCCAGCCGCCCAGCACGTTGAAGTTGCCCAGCAGCGACAGGTCCGGGGTGCTGACCCACTGGCTCGGCACCTTCGGCACGTTCAGGCTCCAGCCGGCCGGGGTGCCGGTCGGGCCGCCCATCGGGCCCACCTTCGCAATCGCCTCGACCACGATCGCCAGGACCGTCGTGCCGACGATGCCGATCAGGATCGCGCCCTTGACCTTCCTCGCCACCAGCACGATCGTCGCCAGCAGGCCGAGCACGAAGACCAGGCCCGGCCACGTGACGATCTTGCCGCCGATGCCGAGGCCGATCGGCGGCGAGCCCTGCCCCGTCGAGCGGACGAAGCCCGCGTCCACGAAGCCGATGATGGTCAGGAACAGGCCGATGCCGACGCCGATCGCCGACTTCAGCTGCATCGGCACGCTGTGGAACACGGCCTGCCGCAGCCCGGTCAGCACCAGGATGCCGATGAGCACGCCTTCGATGACCACCAGGCCCATCGCGTCGGCCCAGGTCATCTGCGGGGCGATCTCATACGCCACGAGGGCGTTGACGCCGAGGCCCGCCGCGAGCGCGAGCGGGAACCGGCCCACCACGCCCATCAGGATCGTCAGGAGGCCCGCCATCAGCGCGGTCACCGCGGCGATCGCCGCCAGACCGCCCATGCTCTCCGGGGCCAGCGGCTGCCCGTCCTTGTCCGTGCCCCCGCCGAGGATCAGCGGGTTGAGGACCACGATGTACGCCATCGTGAAGAAAGTGGCCAGGCCACCACGCACCTCGCGGGACATCGTCGACCCGCGGGCGGAGATCTCGAAGTAACGGTCGATCCCGCCGACCGCACCGCCTGCTGTGCTCATGGGCCGCATCGTTCCAGATCGACGGCCGATTGTGTACCGACCCACGGAACAGGTATCGCCGGCGACGTGCGCGTGAGGCAGCCGGGTCAGCGAAGGCGCGTGTCAGCGATAGGGAACAATGGGGGACGTGACCAGGACCGCCACCCGCGCCCCGAAAGTCGACCAGGCCTGTGCCGAGGCCGTCGAGATCGCCCGTACGGCGATCACCGAGGATCCCGGCCACGTCGGCGAGCACCTGAACGTCGTCGCCGAAGGCGATCGCGTCGTCACCCACTATTTCGCCTGCGACCTGCCCGGATACCGCGGCTGGCAGTGGGCCGTCACGGTGACCCGCGCCCCGCGCAGCAAGCACGTCACCGTCTGCGAGACGGTGCTGCTGCCCGGCGGCGACGCGCTGCTCGCCCCCGGCTGGGTGCCGTGGCACGAGCGGCTGCACCCCGGTGACCTGGGCGTCGGCGACCTGCTGCCCACGCCCGAGGACGACGACCGGCTCACCCCCGGCTACATGCTCGGCGGCGACCCGGAGGTCGACGACGTCGCCTGGGAGCTCGGCCTCGGCCGCCCGCGCGTGCTGTCCCCGCTGGGCCGCGAGGAGGCCGCGCAGCGCTGGTACGACGGCGACCCCGGCCCGGACGCGCCCATCTCGGTGGCCGCGCCGCGCACCGCGCGCTGCGTCTCCTGCGCGTTCTACGTCCGGCTGGGCGGCGCGCTCGGCCGCATGTTCGGCGCCTGCACCAACGTGTACGCCCCCGACGACGGCCGCGTCGTCTCGCTCGACCACGGCTGCGGCGGCCACTCCGAGGTGCTGATCGACGAGACCGTCATCCCCGCCCCGCCGACCATCTACGACGACGGCGGCGTCGAAGAGGTCGAGGTCTGACCCGCTTTCTGCCGAAGCTCCGTGCCCGCTGCCCGCGCAGCGGGCACGGAGCTTCGCTCAGTTGAGCAGCCCGGCGAACGCCGGTGCCGCGTGGGTCAGCGCGGCCAGCGCGTCGCCGATGCGCCAGGCGGCGCGGTCCCGCGGGCCGACCGGGTTCGAGATGGTACGCAGCTCCGCGAACGGCAGCCCTGCGCCCTGCGCGGCACAGGCCACGCCGTAGCCCTCCATCGCCTCGGCGACCGCGTGCGGGTGCCGGCGCAGCAGCTCGGCGGTGCCCTCGGCGGTGCCGGTGACGGTGGACACGGTCAGCACGTCGCCGAGCGCGGCACCCGGCAGCGCGGCGCGCAGCCCCGCCAGCAGCCCGGCGTCCACCGCCGCGATGGCGCTGCCGAAGCCCAGCTCGTCCAGGCTGAGGAAGCCGTCCGGCGACTGCGCGCCCAGGTCCGCCGCGATGCTGCGGGTCGCCAGCACGGTCGCGCCGGGCGCGTGGCCGATGCCGCCGCCGATCCCCGCCGACACCACGGCCCGGTAACGGTCCCCTGCCAGCGCCAGCAGCCGGGCCGTGCCCGCGGCGGCCGCGGCCGGACCCACCCCGACCGGCGCCACCAGCACGTCCACGCCCGCGGGCAGCCCGCGGGCCACCGCCTGCGCCTCGGCGTCGACCGCCGTCACCACCAGCAGTGTCACTTCTTCCGCCCCTCGTCGCCCGGCTCCAGCGACGACGGACGGTACACGTGGAACCCCTCCGGAATGGTCGGCTGGTCCTGCCGGGGCTGCCGCTGGGTCGGCGCGCCCGATCCGGACCCCGCCGCTCCGCCCGCACCGCTCGACCCGGAGCCCCCGGTGCCCGAGCCGGCTCCCGCGGAAGCCGAGCCGGATCCGGCGCGGCCCGAGCCGGTGGAGCCCGATCCGGTCGAGCCGTGGCCGCCCGAGCCGGTGCCTGCCGAGCCGGTGCCTGCCGAGCCGGTGCCCCGGCCGGAGTGGTGCGAGCCGGAGCCTTCCGCGCCGGAGCCGCCCGTGGTCGTGCCGCCCGGGGCGGGCAGGCGCAGGGCCAGCAGCGCGCCGACGGTCAGCAGCACCACGGCGACCCACATCGGCCAGCCGTTCGCGAACGCGCCGACGACCAGGCCGCTCACCCCGGTCACCAGGCCCGCGATGAGGGCGTACTGGTTGGCGCGCCACAAGGTCGACAGCACCGGCGCCCCGGCGGGCAGCATGCGGCGCAGCAGGGTCAGGTGCACCGCCCACTGCGGCAGGATCAGCGCGACCAGGGCCAGCACCAGCAGGCTCGTGCCGCCGAGCCACTGCGCGGCCAGGATCGTGGCCACGCCGCGGCCGACGAGGGTGAGACCGATCACGGCGCGGCCCGCCGCCGGGGCGCGACCGATCACGAGCACCAGCGGCAGCGCCACGGCCACCCCGGCCAGGGCCGCCGCCCACACGTGCGCCACCGGGGGCGCGCCCGCCAGCCAGACCAGGCCCGCGAGCAGGGACAGGTCTGCGGCGACGACCACGGCGTGCAGGTCGTACAGGCGGGCCACGCCGGTCACGCCGTTCGAGCCCTGGACGCGTACCCGCAGCGCGGTGCGGGTGAGCCAGCGGATGCCGACCACCGAACGGCTCACCGTGGCGATGAGCACCCGAACGATCCGGACCAGCACGTCCGCGAGGCGCTGGAGCGCTTGCAGCAGGGGCATGGTGCATATCCTGCCAGCGCGTACCCTGTCAGCGTGCCTCTGGAACCACCCAAACCGCTGGACCCGCCGACCGTTCCCTTCGCGCTCGCCGGCATGGCCGCGTTCGCGCTGGTCGGCCTCGTCCTGCTGCTCAACCGCGACTGGCTGACGGCCAACGGCCACGAGAGCTGGCTGGCGATCTGCGCCGCCGGCGTGGTGTGGGGCATCCCCGGCCTGCTCACGATGATCGTGCACGACCGGCACCGGAAGGCGCGCCGCTCATGAGGATCGCGTTCTCGCCCTGCCCCAACGACACCTTCGTCTTCCACGCGCTGGTGCACGGCCTGGTGCCGGGCGCGCCGGAGCTGGACGTCACCTTCGCCGACGTCGACGTCACCAACACCGCCGCGCTGGACGGCCGGTTCGACCTGGTCAAGGTCAGCTATGCGGCGCTGCCGTGGCTGCTGGACACGTACGAGCTGCTGCCCTGCGGCGGCGCGCTCGGCCGCGGCTGCGGCCCGCTGCTGCTGACCGCTGGACGGCCGGACATCTCCGGCGCGACGGTCGCCGTGCCCGGTGACCGCACCACGGCGTACCTGCTGTTCCGGCTGTGGGCGCAGCAGTCCGGGCAGGTCCCGGGCCGCATCGAGGTGGTGCCGTTCCACGAGATCATGCCCGGGGTGGCCGCCGGCCGTTACGACGCGGGCCTGGTCATCCACGAGGCCCGCTTCACCTACCAGCGGTACGGCCTGACCAGCCTGGTCGACCTCGGCGAGTGGTGGGAGGGCGACACCGGCCTGCCCATCCCGCTCGGCGCGATCCTGGCCAAGCGGGGCACCGTCGACGCCGCCGCGGCCACGGAATGGGTGCGGGCCTCCGTCCGGGCCGCCTGGGCCGACCCTGAGGCGAGCCGCGCATACGTGCTCGCGCACGCGCAGGAGATGGAGCCGGACGTCGTCGACCAGCACATCAAGCTGTACGTCAACGAGTTCACCGAGGACCTCGGCACCGACGGCCTGGCCGCCGCCCGCGCTCTGCTCCACCGCGCCGCCGCCGCGGGCCTGGTCCCCGCCGTGGACCTGTAGTCCTCGACCAGCGAACTTGCCTGGCACCTGGGCGTATCCGGGACCCCGGAGTGCCCATGTGCCAGGCAAGTCGGACGATCTTGAGGGCCGCGGGTCAGACTTCGAGCTCGCGGGCGATGGCGTGGAGGGCCTCGGCGATCTTCTGGGCGCCCTTCTTCTCGGGGAAGCGGCCGCGCTTGAGATCGGGAAGGATCTTCGCCTCGAGGACCTTGATCATGTCCTCGATCATGTTGTTCAGCTCCTCGGCGGGGCGGCGGCGCAGCTCCTGCAACGACGGCGGCGCGTCGATCAGCTTCACCTGCAGCGCCTGGTCGCCCTTGCGACCCGCCGCGACGCCGAACTCGACCTTCTGCCCGGGCTTGAGGTCACCGACGCCGTCGGGCAGCGCGGCCTTGTGCACGAAGACGTCCCCACCATCGTCCCGGGTCAGGAAACCGAATCCCTTCTCCGTGTCGTACCACTTCACGCGACCCGTAGGCACCGCTGCACACCTGCTTCTTTCCGGCGGGCGCCCGGCGCCCGGCACGTCTGGGAGCCACGCCGGCGGTGGCCCGCTGACAAGGCTAGCGATCGTGATCCGGGCGCCCAACTTGAATCCCCGCTTCCGGCCCGCCGTACCGTCCTTCCGACTGCCGCGCGCACACCGCGAACCGGCTAGCGTGGAGGCACGATGAGCACCGAGTTCGCCGACCACCTTCGCGCGCTGTCCGACGACGCCCTCGGCGCGCTGCTGCGCCTGCGCCCCGACCTGATCACGCCCGTGCCCACGGACCTGACGGTGCTGGCCGCGCGGGCCCAGACCCGGGTGTCGGTGGCCCGTACGCTCGACTCGCTCGACCGGTTCACGCTGGAGATCCTCGACGCGGTCCGGCTCACCCGCTCGCCTTCGGACGGCAGCACCACCGCCGCCGCGGTCATCGCGATGGCCTGCGCCCCGACCGGCGGCCCCGAACCGGCCCGGGTGACCGAGGCGCTCGACCGGCTGCGCGAGCGCGCCCTGCTCTACCCGGCGCGGCCCGGCGACGAAGCGCTGCGCCTGGTGGCCACGGTCGACGAGGTCTGCTCGCCGTACCTGGCCGGCCTGGGCCGTCCCGCCGCCGAGCTGGACACCGCCGCGGAGCTGCAGGGCGCGGTGATCGCGCTGGTCAACGACCCGGCGCGGCTGCGGCGTACGCTGCTGGCCGCCCCGCCCGCGGCCCGCGCGGTGCTGGACCGGCTCGCCGAGGGCCCGCCCGTCGGCACCACCGTCAACCGCACCGAGCCGGTGACCTGGCTGCTGGAACACCACCTGCTGGTGGAGACGGCCGAGGGCGCGGTCGAGCTGCCCCGCGAGCTGGGCCTGCTGCTGCGCCGCGACGCCGGTCCGCTCGGCCCGCTGCACCCGCTGCCCCCCGCCATCGGCACCGGGCCGCGCGCGGTGACCACGGTGGACCGGGCGGGTGCGGGGCAGGCGATGACCGCCGTACGGCACACCGAGGACCTGCTGGAGGCGCTGAACGAGGAGCCGCCCACGGTGCTGCGCGGCGGCGGCATGGGCGTGCTGCCGCTGCGGCGGCTGGCCAAGGCCGCCGGGATCGCCGAGCCGCTGGCCGGGTTGCTGCTGGAGACCGCCGCCGCGGCCGGGCTGATCGGCGAGGTCGAGCTCGGCAGCGAGACCGTGTTCCTGCCCGCGGCCGGGTACGACGACTGGCGCGTCGCGCCGCTGGCCCAGCGCTGGGCCCGGCTGGCCGAGGCGTGGCTGGCCATGCCGCGCCAGCCCGCGCTGGCCGGGCAGCGCGACCTGAAGGACAAGCCGCTGACCGTGCTGTCCCCGCAGCTGGAACGGGCCGGCACACCCGCCGCCCGGCGCGCGGTGCTGTCGGCGCTGGGCGAGCTGGTCCCCGGCACCGGGCCGGACGCCGACGAGCTGCTGGAATGGCTGCGCTGGCAGGCACCGCGCCGCATGCGCGGGCGCGAGGAGCTGCACCGCGAGGCGCTGTCCGAAGCGGCCGACCTGGGCGTCACCGGCCTCGGCGCGCTCACCGCGTACGGGCGGGAGCTGGTCGAGCTGACCAACCTGGGGCCGTCCGACGACGACCCGCTCGGGCTGCGACCGGAGGCCGTCCTGCCGCCGGAGCAGACCCCGTTGGTCGTCGCGCTGGCCGAGCTGCTGCCGCCGCCCGTCGACCATGTGCTGATCCAGGCCGACCTGACCGTGGTGGTGCCCGGCCCGCCCGAGCCGGCGCTCGCCGCCGAGCTGGACCTGGTGGCCGAGCACGAGTCCGGCGGCGGCGCGAGTGTGTACCGGGTGACCGCGGCGAGCCTGCGCCGGGCGCTGGACGCCGGGTACGCCGGGCCGGACCTGCACGCGCTGTTCGCCCGCCGGTCGAAGACGTCGGTGCCGCAGGCGCTGACGTACCTGGTGGACGACGTCTCGCGCACGCACGGCGGGCTGCGCACCGGCCCCGCGAACGGATACCTGCGCAGTGACGACGAGGGCCTGGTGTCGGCCGTGCTGGCCGACCGGCGGCTGGCCGGGCTGCAGCTGCGCCGGCTGGCGCCGACCGTGCTGGTCACCACGTTCAGCGCGGCGCGGCTGCTGACCGCGCTGCGCGACGCCGGGTATGCCCCCGTGCCCGAGGACGCGACCGGGGCGGCCGTGCTGACCAAGCCCCGGATGCGCCGGGCGGCGGCCCGCGCGGCGCTGCAGGCGCAGCCCGACGCCCTGGACGCGCCCGGCCTGACCGAGCCGCGCCTGCTCGGCATCGTCGAGGAGATCCGGCGCGGGGACGCGCGGGCCCGCGCCGCCCGCCGGGCGCCGGACGCGGTGCGCGCCGCCGCCGGGCAGCCCATGTCCAGCCTCACCGCGGTGCAGGCGCACAGCCACGCCCTGGCGGTGCTCCAGCAGGCGGTCCGGGACCGGGCGAAGGTCTGGGTGGGGTACGTGGACGCGCACGGCGCCAACGCCTCGCGGCTGGTCCGTCCGGTGTCGATCGGGGCGGGCTACCTGCGCGCCGAGGACGACCGTACGCAGACGCTGCACACGTTCGCGCTGCACCGGATCACCGCGGCGGCACCGGCCGACTGAGCGGGCGGCACACGCTCCTGCACACGCGGCGGGCGGCGGGCTGGCCGCCCGCGGCCGCACTGATCTCGTATCACCCGAATGCCTGGCAATTCAGCCGTAAGCGGGCGCTGAATGGCACGCTGGGAGGTAGGAAGGGATGAGGGATGCGATGACGACTGATCAGGAGGCGGCGCGCGAGCAGGCCGAGCCGGTGCCCGTACCGGCCGCGAGCCTGTCCCGGCGCGCAAAAATGATCATCGGTGGCGTGTCCGGCGCCCTGGTGGCCTGGTTCTTCTTCGCCTGGCTGGGACTCAAGCGCAACATCGTGGACGCGGCCGGCGAGTCGATCGGCAGCGGCATCCTGCTGCTGCTGCTCTTCTCGATCGCCGGAGCCACCCACCGCAGCCGCCAGTGAACGAAAAATGGGCCGTGGCTGCCCCTAACCGCCACGGCCCATCCCGACGTTGCGCTCGCCCCCGTTTGGCGCCCCGAACGCGCACGGCACTCGGATTACGCCTCCCGGACGGTAAGCGGTTGCGACTCAGCGCTGGTTTCGGCCGAAAGAATGACAGGCTTCATCCAATCGGATGAGTATGGGTCACGTACCCGGGCGACGGCCGAACATCTTCACGGGAGTGCCGCTCTTGAGCGTGTTCCAGAACTTCACGGCATCGGCGGGCAGCAGGTTGATACATCCGTGCGAACCGATGCCGGTGTTGTGGATGTAGGTCGTGGTCTGGTGGAAACCGCTTCCACCCACCACCCGCTGCCAGTACGGCAGCCAGACGTCCCACTCCTCGGACCAGTTCTTCAGCTGCCGGTCATAGATCTTGAAGGTGCCCGACGGGGTGGCGTAGCCGGCCATCCCGGTCCGGGTGACCGTCGGACCGTAGACGATCTTGCCGCCGTTCATGATCCAGACGGTCTGGTTGGTGAGGTCCACGCACGCGGTGAGCCCGGATCCCGCGCCGCAGCTGCTCGCCTTGCTGCGCAGCAGGCGCTGCGAGACGCCGCGGGTCATCGGGCCGGCCTTGCCGTTGTACGGCCGGATGTCGAACCGCTTCTGGAACTTCTTGATGGCGGCGCAGTCCGCGGCGGACTGCTTGCCGTCCACGGTCACCGCGCCGTAGCCGCCGAGCGTGGCCAGCGCCTGCTCCACGGCCTTCTGGTGCTCCCCCTGCGGGCAGGAGACGGCGGTCGGGCTGGGCTTGGCCGTGGGCGACTTCGTGGGCATGGGCGAGGGCGCCGCCGGTGCGGACGGCGACGGCGCGGTGCTCGGCGCGGCCGGGTCCGAGGGGTCGGGCGTGGCCAGGTCGCCGGTGGCCGACACGAAGCCGGGCTGGCCCGACGCGGCGGTGCCGTCCGGACCGCAGCCGGCCGCCAGAGCGAGCGTTGCGGACGCGAGCAGGCACGCGAGGATACGACGCACCAGAACCTCCCCAGGTGGTGAAAGATCCGCCGGTGTCGGCATGATAGACGCTCATGTTCGTGCGCAGGTTGTCGGCCGTTCGGCCACGACGTGGGACACTGGAGTGTTGTCCCTGCACCGCCTTAGCGTGAGGTGAGCATGACGAACGGCCCGCTGATCGTCCAGTCCGACAAGACCCTGCTGCTCGAGGTGGACCACCCCGACGCGACCGCCTGCCGGATGGCGATCGCCCCGTTCGCCGAGCTCGAGCGCTCGCCCGAGCACATGCACACCTACCGGCTGACGCCGCTGGGCCTGTGGAACGCGCGCGCGGCGGGCCACGACGCCGAGAGCGTGGTGGACGCGCTGCTGCGCTTCTCCCGCTACCCCGTGCCGCACTCGCTGCTGGTGGACGTGGCCGAGACGATGGACCGCTACGGGCGGCTGCAGCTGCTCAACGACCCCGCGCACGGCCTGGTGCTGCGCGGTCTGGACCGCGCGGTGCTGGTCGAGGTCGCCAAGTCGAAGAAGGTCGCCGGGATGCTGGGCGCGCAGCTCGACCCGGACACCATCGCCGTGCACGGGTCCGAGCGCGGCCACCTCAAGCAGGTGCTGCTCAAGCTCGGCTGGCCCGCCGAGGACCTCGCCGGGTACGTCGACGGCGAGGCGCACCCGATCGCGCTGCGCGAGGACGGCTGGCACCTGCGGTCGTACCAGCGCGAGGCGGTGCAGCACTTCACCGCGGGCGGCTCGGGCGTGGTGGTGCTGCCCTGCGGCGCGGGCAAGACGCTGGTCGGCGCGGCGGCCATGGCCGACGTCAGCGCGACCACGCTGATTTTGGTGACGAACACGGTCGCGGGCCGTCAGTGGCGCCGCGAGCTGCTGGCCCGCACCACGCTGACCGAGGACGAGATCGGCGAGTACTCCGGCGAACGCAAGGAGATCAGGCCGGTCACCATCGCCACGTACCAGGTGCTCACGACGCGCCGCAACGGCACGTTCCCGCACCTCAACGTGTTCGACGCGCGCGACTGGGGACTCATCGTCTACGACGAGGTGCACCTGCTGCCCGCGCCGATGTTCCGGTTCACCGCCGACCTGCAGGCCCGCCGCCGCCTCGGCCTGACCGCCACCCTGGTCCGCGAGGACGGCAAGGAGGGCGACGTCTTCAGCCTGATCGGCCCGAAGCGGTACGACGCCCCGTGGAAGGACATCGAGTCGCAGGGCTGGATCGCCCCCGCCGACTGCACCGAGATCCGGGTGACCCTGCCCGACCGCGACCGCCTGGCGTACGCGGCGATCGAGCCGGAGGAGAAGTACAAGTTCGCGGCCACCGCCGATGCGAAGCTCCCAGTGATCAAGGCGCTCATCGAGCGGCACGCCGACGAGCAGGTGCTGGTCATCGGGGCGTACCTGGAGCAGCTGCACGACATCGGCCGGTTCCTGGAGGAGCAGGGCCTGCCGGCGCCGATCGTGCACGGCGGCACCACCAACAAGGAGCGCGAGCGGCTGTTCGACGCGTTCCGCGCGGGCGAGCTGCGCACGCTGATCCTGTCCAAGGTGGGCAACTTCTCCATCGACCTGCCCGAGGCTGCGGTCGCGGTGCAGGTGTCGGGCACGTTCGGCTCGCGCCAGGAGGAGGCGCAGCGGCTGGGCCGGGTGCTGCGCCCGAAGGGCGACGGCCGGCAGGCGCACTTCTACACGGTCGTCTCCCGCGACACCATCGACACCGAGTACGCCGCCCACCGCCAGCGCTTCCTCGCCGAGCAGGGTTACGCCTACACCATCGTGGACGCCGACGACGTGCTCAGCGGCCCGTCCGCAGGCGCCTGAGCACCCGCGCCACCGCCGGGAAGTCGGCCTCGACCTCCGGCAGCGCCCGCACCGCCGCTCGGTGCTCCTCACCCGCCCCGAACCCGGGGATGGTGACGAGCACCGGCGGCGGCAACTCCCCCACGAGCCGCACCGCCACCTCGACCAGACCGTTGCCCCACCGCAGCGGCCCCGGCAGCCGCGGATCCGGATCGGACCAGCCGAGTTCACCCCACCGCTCGTCATAGCGGCGCAGCCCCACCGACGTGATCCATTCAGCCAGCGCGTCTACCTCGGCCTCGGCCACCAGCAGGTCGATCCGCCGCGCGGCCACGGGCACCCCTTGCAGCAGCGCCGCACCCTCCCCGTCCAGCAGGTGCCCGAACCGGGGCTGATGCCGCGCGTTCAGCAGCCGCAGATTCGCGAACAGCATGTTCTGCCGCACCGCCAGGTCTGCCCGCACCTTCTCGATCTCAGCACCGAGTCCGGCGCCCGCCGCCTCGACCTCCACCCGCACCCGCAACCCCAGCTCGCCGAACAGCCGGTCGACCAGGGTGGAGGTCACCGCCCGCCGACCCTGCTCGAACCGGGACACCTGCTGCTTGGGCAGTCCCGCCCGCTCGGCCAGTTGCGCCTGGCTGATGCCACTCCGCGCCCGCGCGGTCTGCAGCAGCAGACCGAGTTGCCACGCCAGGCGCTCCTCCCCGTCGACCCTCTCATCCACGACCCGATCGTCGCGGTCGCCTTCCGGCGGCGCCAGGGGCTGTGGATAACCGGCCGGAACCGCTATCTATGGCTGTGGATAACCCGGCAGGAGTAGGTATCTCTAGAAACGCGACAACTTCTGGGTTGTCGGGACAACCCAGAAGTTGTCGCGTGAAACAGCGAGTACTTCGCCGGAAGCCGCGCCTTGTCATCAAGGCGCTGTCGCAGCGGCCCTCCAGCCCGTCAGCCGGCTGGTCGTGCTGGGCGCCAACGGTGAGATGACGCAGACCTGCGGCCGAACCGGCGCCCCGCCTCAGGCCGGTCGCCGCCGAGTCCACTACGCCTGATCGCGATGGCCGCCAGTCCACCGCCGCAGGCCCCGCCAGCCGGTCACTCGACCTGGCCGGGGCTGGGCACGGCGCAACATGGCGGCGATCGCCGCTGCGTTCGGCGTGGCACCGGACTCAGCCACGGCCTCCTTCACCGCGACACCGGCTTCAGCCATGGCCGCTTCCCGCACGACACCGGCCTCAGCCGCCGGCACGCGGCGCCTGATCAGAGCAGGCCGGCGTGAAGGTCGCCGAGGCGGGCGACGCGGTCGAGGACCTCGGCGGGGCCGAAGGAGGCGGCGGTGAAGTCGCCGTGGGTGACCTCGTCCCAGGTCAGGGGGGTGGAGACGGTGGGCGCGGGGTTGGCGCGCAGGGAGTACACGCATACCGTCGTCTTGGCCTGGTTGTTCTGGCTCCAGTCGATGAAGACCTTGCCGGGGCGCAGTTCCTTGCCCATCTGGTCGGTGACCATGTCCTTCGCGGCGGCGGCGAACTCGGCGGCGATGCCGCGGGCGTAGTCCGACACCTCGTCGAAGGTGCCGGAGAAGGTGCTGCTGACCTGCATGCCTTTGCGGCCTGAGGTCTTCGGGAAGGCCTCGCGGCCGTCCACGGCCAGGCGCTCGCGCAGGGCGAGGGCGACGGCGCGGCACTCGTCGAGGCCGGCGGGCGGGCCGGGATCCAGGTCGAACACGACGCGGTCGGGGCCGTCGGCGCCGACCAGCCACTGGTGGGTGTGCAGTTCCAGGGCGGCTAGGTTGGCCAGCCACACCAGGGTGGCCGGCTCGTTGCAGATGATCAGGCCGTCGGGGGAGGTGGGCACCCAGGCGGGTTTCTTGACCGGCGCGTTCTTCTCGAAGAAGCCGGGCCGGTCCGCGCCGTCGGGGAAGCGGATCCGGGTCAGCGCCCGGTCTCGCAGGTGCGGCAGGATCACCGGCGCGATCCGGTGGTAGTAGTCGATCACCTCGGCCTTGGTGGTGCCGTCGGGGAATAGCGGCTTGTCCAGGTTGGAGAGGCTGAGCTCGCGGGAGTCGACCCTGACCTTCATCCGCAGTCCTCGCCCACGCAGTCGCCGGGCAGCTTGTCGGGGCGTAGCCGCAGGAACACCGGGAAGCGCAGCCGCCCGTCGGGTGTGATCTCGCTGTAGCGCACCTCCACCACGAGCAGCGGCTCCACCCAGGTGCCGGACTCGGCCCGGCCGGTGAACGGCGAGCCCTCGCGGACCAGCTCCCGCAGCACCGGCAGCAGCGCCCGCTCCACCCGCACGGTCAGGCCGCCGCCGACCCGGCCCCGGTAGCGCAGGGTGCCGTCGGGCAGCGGGGTGCCGACGAGCAGCGCGCCCAGCGGGCGGGCGCCGGACCGCCAGCCGCCGATGACGAACTCTCCCGTGCGGACGAACTTCCACTTGACCCAGTCGGGCGAGCGCACGCCGGGCTGGTAGCGCGAGGCGCGGCGTTTGGCCACCACACCCTCCAGGCCCAGCTCACGGGCTGCCGCGACGGTGGCGGGGCCGTCGTCGAAGCTGGGCGAGACCGCGGCCAGGCCCAGCCCGTCCAGCACCGCCCGGCGCTCGTCGTAGGTGAGGTCGAGCCGGATCACGTCGAAGGCGACGTACACGGGGGCCACGCCCTGCTGCATCGCCTGGAAGCTGGGTCTGCCGTCCGCGCCGAACGCGACGAGCTCGCCGTCGAGCACCTCCGGCACGTCGGGCATCGGCGGGCCGGTGAGCTGCCGCCCCGACCGGCCGCGGAAGCGCCCGCCGGCGTAGACCGCCCGGAACCCGTCCCACTTCACCTCGTACGCCCACTGCGGGCCGCTGGGCAGCGGGCCGGCCGTCGCCAGCATCGGGGCGACACTCGGGCCCGCCAACGCGCGGGGCCGCCCGGTCGACGACGTCGGCACCGCGTCAGGCCGCCTTGGCCTTCTTCGCGGGAGCCTTCTTGGCGGTCGTCTTCTTCGCCGCCGTGCTCTTCGTGGCCGTCGTCTTCCCCGTGGTGGACTTGGCCGGCTCGGCCTTCTTGGTCGTGCTCTTCTTCGGCGCGGCCTCCTTCTCCGGCTCGGCCTTCTTCGCCGCCTTCTTGATCGGGGTGACCGTGGCGTGCCCGGTGCGCTTCTCCTCCGGCGCGGCCGCGCCGCCGCGCGCCGCGCGGGCCCGCTCCACCGACTCGCGCAGCGCCGCCATCAGGTCGATCGTCGGGGCGATCGGCTCCTCGGTGGTCGGCTGCACGACCGTGTCCTTCTTGCCGACCTTCACGTCGATGACCTGCTGCAGGGCTTCGCGGTAGGCGTCGGTGAACTCGTCCGGCCGGAAGTCGCCCGACATCGAGTCGACCAGCGACGACGCCATCTTGACCTCCTGCGGGCGCAGCTTCACGTCCTCGTCCAGGAAGTCGAACGCGGGCTCGCGCACCTCGTCCGGCCACAGCATGGTGTTGAGCACCAGCACGCCCTCGTGCACGCGTACCGTCGCCAGGGTCTCCCGCTGCCGCAGCGCCACCTTGACCACCGCGACCCGGTCCACGTCCGACAGCGCCTCCCGCAGCAGCATGTACGGCTTCACCCCGGCGGCGCCGTCCGGCTCCAGGTAGTACGCCTTGTCGTAGAGGATCGGGTCGATCTGCTCGTTCGGCACGAACTCCAGCACCTCGATCGCCCGCGAGCTGGTCAGCGGCAGGTTCTTGAAGTCCTCGTCGGTGAGCACCACCATCTCGCCGCCGCCCATGTCGTACCCCTTGGCGATCTGGTCATAGCTGACCTGCTCGCCGTCGATGGCGCAGACACGCTGGTACTTGATCCGGCCGCCGTCGGCCTTGTGCACCTGGTGGAACCGGATGTCCTTCTCCTCCGTGGCGGAGTAGAGCTTCACCGAGATCGAGACCAGCCCGAAGGAGACGGCGCCCTTCCAGATCGCCCTCATATGGGAAGTATGACCGATAGGGCGGCCTGTACCGCAAGAACGCCAGGGTTCTAGGGTGGCACCCATGGGTGCTGAGGACGGCTGGGTGAACTCGTACCACGGCAGGATGCGGGCGGCCATGGGCGACGCCACGCTGTTCTTCCTCGGGGCGCGCGGCGTCATCCGGGACGAGCAGGGCCGGATCCTGCTGATCAAGCGGACGGACAACGGCTACTGGGCCTTCCCCGCGGGCGCGATGGAGCTCGGCGAGTCGATGCGCGAGACCGCCATCCGGGAGACGTTCGAGGAGACCGGGCTCAAGGCCGGCCAGGCGACCCTGTTCGCCTTCCTCTCCGGCCCGCAGTACACCTTCACCAACGTCTTCGGCGACACCTACCAGCACATCTCCGGCTCGTACCTGCTGACCGAGGTCTCCGGCGAGCTGATGCCCGACCCGTACGAGGCCTCCGACGCGGGCTGGTTCCACCCCGACGACCTGCCGGAGCCGACCTCCGGCGCGGTGCTGTGGACGCTGGAGCACCTCGCCCGTTTCGAGGCGACCGGCGAGATCTACTCGGACTGACCCCTGACCAGCTAAACCGGCTTGCCGCAGGCGCCCCCGCCCGGCAGTATCGGCGCACGTGACGAGCTTGAAGCGCTTCGCGCTGGACCTGTCGCCGCTGCGCCGGCGCGATTTCCGGCTGGTGTACACGGCGGCCGGGGTCAGCAGCTTCGGCTCGATGATCACTTACGTGACCATCCCGTTCCAGCTCAAGCAGATGACCGGCGACACGCTCACGGTCGGCCTGCTGGGACTGGTGGAGCTGGCGCCGCTGCTGTTCATGGCGTTCGTGGGCGGCGCGCTGGCCGACTACGTGGACCGCCGCAAGCTCGTCTTCTGGGCCGAGGCGGCGCTGGCCGTACTCGCCGCGCTGCTGCTGCTCAACGCGCTGGTGGGCACCCCGCAGGTGTGGGTGCTGTTCGTCATCGCGGGCCTGGCCGCCGCCGTCGACGGCATCCACCGCCCGGCCATGGACGCGATGATGCCGCGGCTGGCCCCACCCGGTGAGATGCCCGCCGTGGGCGCGCTCAACTCGCTGCGCTGGCAGATCGCGCAGATCGCCGGGCCCACGCTGGCCGGCCTCATGATCGCCAACCTGGACGTGGCCTGGGTGTTCGCCTTCGACCTGGCCACCTTCGCCGTGTCGCTGATCTGCTTCGCCATGGTCAAGGCGATCGCCCCACCGGAGGCCGCGGAACGCCCCTCGCTGCGCTCGGTCGTGGAGGGCGTGAAGTACGCCCGCAGCCGTCCCGAGCTGATCGGCACGTACCTGATCGACATCAACGCGATGTTCTTCGCCTTCCCGGTGGCGCTCTACCCGTGGGTGGCCGACCGCTACGGCGGCGCGTCGGTGCTCGGCCTCTTCTACGCCGCCCTGGCCACCGGCTCGATGCTGGTCACGCTGACCTCGGGCTGGACGGCGCGGGTGCACCGGCACGGCCTGGCCGTGCTGGTGGCCGCGGGCGCCTGGGGCCTGGGCATCGTGCTGTTCGGCCTGGCCGGCTCGCTGTGGCTGGCGCTGCTGGGCCTGGTCGTCGCGGGCGCCTCGGACATGATCTCCGGCCTGTTCCGCAGCATCATCTGGAACCAGACCATCCCCGACCACCTGCGCGGGCGCCTGGCCGGCATCGAGATGCTGTCGTACCTGACCGGCCCGATGCTGGGCCAGACCCGCGCCGGGCTCAGCGCCCGCTGGTGGGGCCCGGCCGGTGCCGTGGTCTGGGGCGGCGTGCTGTGCGTGGCCGGCACCGGCGCGCTCGCCGCCGCCCTGCCCGCGTTCCTCAAGTACGACGGCCGCGAGGGCCTGGCCCGCAAGGAGGCCGAAGAGGCCGCCCGCGCCGCCGAACTCGCCGCCCTCCGCGGCCCGGCCGCCGCCACTCCTGGACAGCCCGGCCTCCAGCCCGCGGCCGAGACGGCGGCTCCGTAAGGGTCCGGATGCGAACGGCCACGTGATGGGAAACCCGCACGAAGACCGTTACCAAAGGGGTTTGTGGGCGTTTATGGGGTTTCTGGGTGTGATGTAACTTACTCTCCTGATTAGGGCAATTAGCCCGGCTCGGGACGGGAGGGACGCCATGCAGACCGCCACCACACCCATCGAGGTCATCGACTACGACGCCGACGGGTACGACTACCGCGACTACTGGGCCGGGCGCGACTACGAGCTTTGGGCCGAGCAGCGCGTCCTGCGCCGCCTCGTCCCGAAGCTCGGCCGACCGGCCTGGTTCGCCGACTTCGGCGGCGCCTTCGGCCGCAACGCCGCGCACTACCTGCCCCGCAGCGCGCACGCCGTGATCCTCGACTACTCCGCCACCAACCTGCGCAACGCCGGCGAGCGGTACGCCGCCGAGATCGCCGCGGGCCGCCTGCACCTGGTCCGGGCGGACCTCTACCGCATCCCGTTCCGCGACTTCGCCTTCGACGCGGGCATGGTGGTCCGGGTGCTGCACCACCTGTCCGAGCTGAACCGCGGGCTGGTCGAGATGAGCCGCACCGTCGGCGACCGCTGGCTGGTCGACGTGCCGATCAAGCACCACGTCCTCGGCCTGGCCCGGGGCCTGCGCGGCGGGCGGCTGCGCGAGGTCCGCGACCGGCGGCCGGTCGCCATGGGCGTCGCCGAGCAGTTCTGGAACTACCAGCTCGGGGCGGTCCGCGACCGCCTCGACGACCTGGGCTGGCGCACCTCGCTGGGCGCGAGCGTGAACAACTTCCGGCAGTGGGAGAAGGTCGCCCCACGCGCCAACAGGCTGGCCAAACCGTTCGTGTACGGCCTGGAGGCGGCCGTGCAGACCTGCGGCCGGGGCTGGTGGGGACCGAGCCAGTTCCTCGTGGCCCGGCGCAACGACCCGGCGCGCCCCGCGTACGACCGGCCCGGCGGGCACACCGCCGACCTGCCGCCGGAGCTGGCCGGCCTGGCCCGCCGGGTGGTCTGCCCGTCCTGCGTGACCCGCCTGGAGTGGAGCACCCGGTCGGCGACCTGCATCCGCTGCGACCACACGTATCACCGGCACGGGGCGTACTGGGACCTCGTCCCGGCCTGACCCGCGCCCACGTTCGGGCCCCGGACCCAGGGATCCCGGGCCCGAACGTCAGCGAGCCGCCTGACGGAGCGCCGCGTCGTCGGGCGAGAAGTCGGTGTCCCAGTCCTTCGGCGGGTGATCGAGGTGCCACCGCACGGAGCGTCGTAGCGCTGCGTGCGGCTCGGAGTCCCGCCATCCGAGCACCTCGCGTGCCTTCTGCGCGCCGGCCAGGACGTGCTGGCCGACGGCCCCGGACGCCCGGAGGTCCGCCGGCAGCACCTCGTCGGCGACGCGGACGAGTTCGAGATCGGCACCGGCCGCGGCGATGATCTGTTCGTAGAACAGCCTCATCGGCGCGGTCTGCGCTTCCACGATGTTGAAACAGCCGACGTGCCGCTGCTCTGCGGCGAGGGCCGCGAGCACCGCCTGCGCGACGTCCCCCACGTAGACCCGGCTGAACAGGTAGTTGCCGGCGCCCACGGGCAGCTGCGCGCGTCCGCCCCTGATGCGCCGCAGGACCGGCTCGAAGCGGCGCTGGTAGTCGTGCTCGCCGTAGACCGCGCCGAGGCGGAGGATCACGGCGCCGGCGGCCAGGTAGACCTCCTCCAGCTCGAGGTTCTCCCAGTGCGGACCCTCCACGTGACGGACGGTGCGCAGGGCGGAGACCTCGGTCAACGGGACGGCGTCGGTGTGCCGGCGAGTGAGCATCCCTTCGTACGCTCGATAGACGTCGACGCTGGACAGGGCGACGAGCCGGATACCCGGTGGCAGTGCCTCCAGCGCCGCGCGGGCGCCCGCCCCGTTCCCGGCGGACACATCGATCGCCGCGTCCGGCTCGAACGCCGCGAAAGCGTCCCGGCGAGCCGGCCACGACCGACGCTCGGCATGCAGATGCTCGACATCGGCGAGGCCGGGCGGCTCCGCACGGCCCCGATGGACGACCAGCGGAGTGTGCCCGGCCGCGAGCAGCGCCGCGACGACGGCCCGCCCGACGAACCAGGTCCCCCCGAGAACGATCACCCTCATGACGCTGCCACCGGCATGGGCTCCACCTAAGCAGCCGCCTCACCGTCGGACAACGCTCTGCATCGGCCGTGAAGCGCGGCCGGGCTCAGCTGTGACAGGCGCGTGAGTTCTTCGGCCGCTAGAGTCGGCGCTGTTGCGCAATCGCGTCCGCCCGGCGGAATTGAGGAGCACTGATGTCTGTGACGATGGCCGGAGCTTCCGATCGCCCCGTGACGACCGCGGTCGCAGGCTTGTGACGCCGCACATCTAGCAGCAGAGCCAGCACCCATCCCGGTCGCCGGGGCGAGGTGACACGTGTCACCGGCCCTTGGCGCTGTTCGGCGTCTCCGTTCGCCTTCCCGGGAGTTCTGCTGTGTCCGCTCGTCATTCTTCCCTGCTCCTTGTCCGTGTCCTGGTCGAACGCCTGATCGCCGCCCCGTTCGGCAGGAGATCCGGCCGGTCGAGGTCGGCTCCGCCTGCCCCGAACCCCGCCGACCAGACCGTCATCCGCAACGTCCGTCTGCTGAGCTGGTTCAACTTCTGCGGCGACTTCCGCATGTACGGGCCGATCATGGTCATCTACTTCGCGCAGGTCACCGACTCGTACACCGCGGCCGCCAGCCTCCTTGCGGTGAAGAAGCTGTCTTCGGCGGCGTTCGAAGTCCCCACCGGGGTGCTCTCCGACCGCCTCGGCCGACGCGGCACGATGATCGCCGGCGCCGTCGTCATGGTGACCGCCCACCTCGGCTACGCCGGCGCTTCCGGCTACGGCCTCCTCCTGGCAGCCGTCGTGCTGGAGGGACTGGCGGCCGCACTGTGGAGCGGCAACAACGAGTCCCTGCTCTACGACACGCTGCTCGCCGCCGGCCGCGAGGACGAGTTCCCCCGGCACTCGGGCCGGGTGAACTCGATGTTCCAGATCGCGCTCGCCCTGGCGGCGCCCATCGGCGGCGTGGTCGCCGGCGCGTGGTCGCTGCGTTCGGTGGTCGTGCTGTCGGTCGTGCCGCAGGTGCTGTGCGTGCTCGTCGCCTTGCGGGTCCGGGAACCGCGGGTGCACGGCCCGCTGGAGTCGAACGTGCTGGGCCACCTCGGATCGGCCCTGCGCGGCATCCGCCGCAGTCCGGTGCTCCGCCGGATGACCCTGGTGTCGGCGCTCCGTTTCAGCAGCGAAAGCGCGGCCCAGTTGTCGCCTGTCTTCGTGGCAGGGCTGTGGCCGCTCTGGGCGCTGGGCCTGTGGCGCACCTTCGGCCATGGCGTGGCCTTCGTCGGCTTCCGCGTCAGCGGTCGGGTGATCGGCCGGGTGGGCGCGGCCCGCACGCTGCTGTCCGGGGAGGTGTTCGACAACGTGGCGAACTTCGTGGCGCTGGTCAAGCCGACGGTGTTCTCGCCCGTGCTGCTGGGGTCACCGGCCTACGGCATGTCGACGATCGCCCAGCAGACGATGCTGCAGCGTGAGTTCACCGATCGGGAGCGCGCGACGATGGGTTCGCTCGCGGCGCTGCTCGGCAGCGTGCTCTACGGGCTCGTCGCCCTCGGCGCCGGCCTGGTGGCAGACCGTTGGGGCATCGTCGCGGCGCTGCTCGCGATCCAGGCGGTGGGGCTGACCGCACTCCCGCTCGCCTGGTGGGTGCACGCGCACGCCTCTTCGCTCCCCGCAGGCGCCGGCAGGGTGACGGGCTGAGCGCCCGCTCGCCCCGGCCAGGCGAGTGAAGCCGGGACAGGATGCCAGGTCACGGCACCCTGTCCCGGCGTCCGAGGTTCAGCTGAGATCGCGCCGGGTCGGGATCGTCAGCGGTACGCGTACTTGCGCGTGCGGCAGTTCAGCGTGGTGCCGTTGGACTCGTTGTACTGGCACAGCTGGAGGGAGGCCGAGTAGACCGTCTTCGGGTAGAAGTTGATGTTGTTGCTGTAGCCGTACTCGGCATCGCCGTTGACGCTGCAGTCGTTGGTGCTCCAGTTCGACAGCACCGTGGAGCCGTCGTAGTCGTAGAAGGAGATCCGGCCCTTCACGCACACGCCGTCGGTCTTGCTGTCGTTGACATTGATGTTGAGGCCGGCGTGGAAGGAGTCGTCCCCCCACGTGATGACCGCCGACGTCCACCCCCACGTCGCGGTGTCGCTCAGGTTGTCGGTGGTGACGGCGTTGGCCGGCGTTGCGGTCAGCACGAGCGCGGCGGCCACGGTGGCCGCGACGGTCGTGAACCGCCGACCGAAGGTTCTGGTGAAGCGCAGTTTCATGGCATACCCCCGTCGGATGCTGGGCGCTGGAATGCGCCTCGATAGATGTACGCCACATTGGACGGAGGTGGCAATTGCCTGTTCGGCCGACCACAGGTCCGGGCGGGCGTACCCGGATCTGTTTTCACGATCTTCGGCACTCCTGCGCGACGATCTTGCATGACCCGGAAAGGCCCATCGAGAACACTCGGGATGTCTTGGACCATAGTTCGCCGACGATCACGAAGACGATCGACGTCGAGGCGACCCGCAAGATCAGGCGTGAGCGGTGATGAACCGGGTTTCTCTGCGGCGACCGACACCCGCGGGTCGAATCCGGGGGCGCAAACGATCAAGGGCCGGTTCTCCGTGGTGGAGAACCGGCCCTTGACCAGTGGAGCCGCCTGACGGAATCGAACCGTCGACCTTGTTATTACGAGTAACACGCTCTACCGACTGAGCTAAGGCGGCAACGTCGCATCACTATACGCGATCGAGGGCGGCCTCGGCCAACGGGTAGGCGGCGGGTCACATGTTCAGGCTGCGACCGGCGTGAACTGCCCGAACTTGAGGCCGTCCTTCTCGCCGAAGCGCTCGGCGTGGCTCACGATCACCCGCTCGACGGTGGCGGCCTTCTCGGCGTCCTCGGCCTCGATCCGGACCACGAGGGCGTCGGCGGTCGCGGTCAGCTCGGCACGGCCGGCGCCGAAGGCGGCGGTGCCGCGGTCCTCGGCCAGCTCCACGTCGATCTTGTGGCTGAAGTGGCTCAGCACCTGCTTGAGGTACCGGGCGGCGCGGGTGGTGGGGGCGCTCCCCTCAACGATCAACATGCGGTTAGGTTAGCCTAACTTCCGCTGGTCGCCCAGCGCTGAGCCCGCGGCCGCGGCCGCGATGATCGCCGTTCGGTGTCGAAACCTCGGGTGTGACTCCAGGTTCTGACCCAAACGAGCGATCTTGACCCACCCGGCGCGGAAGCGCCACCGCGGCGTTGGCGACGGGACCGGCAGGGCTGTCCGGTTGGCGGCATCCGGGCATGCAATGCCCGTTGGGCTGGTGTCATGCGGTCCACTGCGGACTAGGCTGCCCTGCTGTGACCGTGATCCCTCCGCGCAGTCCCTCCGACCCGACGCCGGTCGACGGCCGGACGCATCGTCCGAGCAAACTCGAGCCGGCCGAGCTCGGGTTCACCCCGCAGGGCCCGGTGGCCTGGCTCAGCCCGCTGCAGCTGGCCGCCACGGGCGTACGCGTCGCGTTCGCCGCGCAGTTCGGTGCCTATCTGGACAAGCGCGAGCTGCAGAACGCTTTCCCGACCAAGGTTCACGACGACCACGTGAACGACGACGAGCTGTGGCTGGACTACATCGCCGACCTCGGCGACGGGTTCAACCCCACCTACACGATGGCGTACCTGCTGGCGCAGGAGCAGATCGAGGCGGGCGGCGAGACGCTGCCGCGCGGGCGGATCCTGGTGCTCGGCGGTGACTCCGTCTACCCGACCGCCAGCGGCAAGGCGTACGAGGACCGGTTCGAGGGCCCGTACCGGGCCGCGCTGCCGCAGGTGCCGGCGGAGAACCCGCCGACGCTGTTCGCGCTGCCCGGCAACCACGACTGGTACGACGGCCTGACCGCGTTCCTGCGGCTGTTCGCCCGGCGCGAGGGTTCGCGCATCGGCGGCTGGCGCACCAAGCAGACCCGCAGCTACTTCGCGCTGCAGCTGCCGCACCGCTGGTGGCTGCTGGCGCTGGACGCGCAGGGCGCGGCGTACATGGACGACCCGCAGCTGGAGTACTTCCGGGGCGTGGCCGCCAATATCGAGGAGGGCGACCGGATCATCCTGGTCACCCCGCAGCCGGCCTGGGTGCAGTCCGAGGAGCACCCGCTCTACTACGACACCATCGACTACTTCCTGCGTACGGTGATCGACCCGACCGGCGCGGACGTGGCGGTGATGCTCAGCGGCGACCTGCACCACTACGCGCGGTACGCGCAGTCCGACATCGGCCGCCAGCTGATCACCTGCGGTGGCGGCGGCGCCTACATGGCGGCGACCAACCACCTGCCGGAGGAGATCACCGTGCCGCCGCGGCACTCGCAGGTGCGCCGGCAGAGCCTGGGCAGGCCGTACAAGCTGCAGAAGACGTACCCGACGAAGCTGCGCTCGCGCTGGCTGGGCAGCGGGGTCTTCGCCCGGCTGCCGTGGCGCAACCCGGGCTTCGCCACGATGCTCGGCATCATGCACACGATGCTCATGCTGTCGTTCAACAACGCGGCGGGGCGCATCCTCACCGTGCCGATCTTCCTGATGACGGCGGCGGTCATGGCCGCCACGGTGTTCTTCGCGGTGGGCCTCACCGAGGGCGAGGCGCGGCTGAAACCGATAGTGCTGGGCGGCCTGCACGGCATAGCGCATCTCGCGCTCGGCGTGGGCGGGCTGTTCCTGTGGCGGATGCTGCCGTTCGACCACTACAAGCCCGCGGTGCAGGCGGCCCTGGCGGTGGTGGTCTATCTGACCCCGGCCGGGGTGGCGGCGGCGCTGCTGGTGTCGCTGTACCTGCTGATCGCGGCGTCGTTCAAGGTGAACGTGAACGAGCTGTTCGCCGGGCAGGGCATCGAGGACTTCAAGTGCTTCCTGCGCATGCGCTTCGCCCCCGACGGCACCATGAGCATCTACGTCGTCGGCGTCGACTCCGTCTCCCGCAAGTGGGTCGCGCAGCCGAGCGGCTCCTGGTTCCGCCCGGCGACCCCGCTGAAGCCGCGGCTGGTGGACGAGGTCATCACGCTGGCCCCGGCCAAGCAGCACGCCGCCCCGCCCGCCGTCCTGCCCTCCGACGCGGAGGACCCGAGTCACACCGCGTAGCGGTCCTCGTACGCCTTGCGGCTCCCGCACACCGACGCCTTCGGGCAGACGGTGCGGGAGCCGTCGGCGGCGAGCCTGATCACCACGGCGTCGCGCGGCACGGAGTGCCCGACCACGCGCCCCTCCTCGCCGTCGGCCGTGACCACCTGCTCCCCGATCGCCGGGGCCGTGGCCTGGAAGTCCTGGTACAGCGGATGTTCGTACTTCAGGCAGCACATGAGCCGGCCGCACGCCCCGGAGATGCGCATCGGGTTGAGCGGCAGGTCCTGGTCCTTGGCCATGCGGATGCTGACCGGCTCGAACTCGGTGAGGAACGTCGAGCAGCACAGGTCCCGCCCGCAGGAGCCGATCCCGCCCTGCACCTTCGCCGAGTCGCGCGCGGACAGCTGGCGCAGCTCCACCCGGCAATGCAGGGTCGCGCCGAGGTCGCGCACCAGCGAGCGGAAGTCGACCCGGTGCGGGGCGGTGAAGTAGACCGTGGTGCGCGGGCTCGGGCCGGGGTCGTCGCCGGACGCCGGGCCGCCGGGCACATGGTCCACCGCGATGACCTTCATGGGCAGCTGATGCTCGCGGATGAGCCGGTTCGCGGCGACCCGCGCCTCCGCCTTGCGGCGGCGGATCAGCTCGTCGCGGTCGACGTCGTCGGCCGCGGCCATCCCGATGATCTTCGGGAAGCCCGCGGTGTCCTCGTCGCTCCACTCGGGCGCCCACACGCACTCGGCGACCTCGGGGCCGTCATCGGTGTGCACCAGCACCTTGTCCCCGACGCGCGGGCGGAACTCGGCGGGGTCGAGGTAGTACAGCCGCCCGTACTTGTTGAAGGTGACGGCACACAGCAAGCCCATCCGCACACCCTAGCCCGGAATCAGCCATCGGCGTTGATGCCGAGGGTTCGGGGTGAAGTTCCGCGACGGGCGGAACAGATCTAGTTGCGTACCTTTTCGGTTGATTCGTCGTTAGCTCTTCCGGATAGGTGTCACCCGTCCGCCGTAACCACGCCCGAAAGCCTTCGTTGGGCCACGTCGTAGGCACGCACCCCCGCGTGCCCGTCGCCCCGGAGGAAGCATGCGTCGCCATTTCGCCGCAGCCAGCACGGTCGCTCTCGTCTCGCTCAGCTCACTGGCGGTCCTGTCCGCCCCGGCCACGGCCGGGGTGTGCGACCGGCCCGCCGGATACGCCGCGCGCGCCGGCGCCGACCTGCTGAAGGTGGGCGCGCTGAACCTCGGCCCGCTCGGCGTGAAGGTGCCGACCGTCGCCGACCTGACCATCGCGTCGGCCGACAGCGGCATGTCCGCCACCAACCCGGTGCACAGCGCCGCGACGGCCCGCTACGCCGACGCGCGCCTGCTCGGGCTGAAGCTGCCCACCGGCCCGCTGGACGCGAAGGTCTACCAGCAGGCGCCGCCGTCGCACCAGCGGGCCGTCCGCAACAACGCGCTCACCGTCGACCTCGGCCTGGTCAAGGCGGGCACCGGCGACCTGGCCGCGCACGCCCGCTGGACCGAGGGCATGGGCTGCGGCAAGGCCGAGGGCCCGGCCGGTGAGGCCGACGCCGCCCTGGTCGACGCCGCGGTGCTGCCGGGCAGCCGGGGCGCGCTGGCCGCCGTCCCGCACACCCTCTCCGCCACCACGCAGACCGCGACGGTACGCCACGCGGGGGTGCTCGCCTCCGGTGCGTACGCCCAGATCGGCCTGGCCGAGGTGGAGCTGCTCGGCGGGGCGATCGACGTGGAGGTGGTCAAGCCGCCGGCGCTGACCGTGCTGGCCACCGGCAAGGCCGCGACCTCGCAGGTGAAGTACGACGCGCCGCTGCTGCGGATCACCGGACCCGGCATCGGCACGCGGACCCTGGACAGCCTGCACCGCGAGATCGAGATCGCCGTGCCCGCCCCGTCCTCCGGCGGCCTGCTCGGCGCCCTCGACCCCTCCGGCGTACGCGAACGCGCCGAGGCCCTGGGCCTGCCGCTGCTGGACGCCGACCCGCTGGGCAAGCTGCTCGCTGGCCTGCCGGTGAACGACCTGACCAAGCTGGTCAAGGGCCTCGGCGGCGGCAGCGGCGGCGAGTCCGGCCTGCCCGCCCTGCCGGAGCTCGGCAGCCTGCCCGACCTGGGCGGGCTGCTCGGCGGCGGCCTGGGCAACCTGTCCGGCCTCTGCGAGATCGTGATCGTCAAGATCTCGATCGGGGAGCTGGAGAAGCGGGTCACCGACCGCGGCGCGACCGCGCAGGCAGCGTCGCTGCGGGTGCAGCTGATCGGGCTGGGCCGCCAGGACGGCCAGCGGGCCACCGTGCTGGACCTGGGCCTGGGCCTGCTCAAGGCCTCGGCGACCGCCCCGGCGCGTACGGCGGCGAGCGCCAGCCCCACGGCCCGTCCGTCCACGGGCCCGACCCCGGACAGCCCCGGCGGCGGTGGCGGCACCACCCCGTCCCCGGCCTCCGGCAACGATGACGACGACGACAACGGCTGCGGCGGTCCCGGTTGCAGCCTGCCGCGTACGGGCACGAGCATCGCCCTCATCGCGGGCACCGGCACCCTGCTGTTCGTGGCGGGCCGGTTCCTGCTCCTGCTGACCCGCCGCCGCACCGCGAGCGGGCCGGAGGATCTGCTGGGCTGACGCTCCTTCTGAAGCTCGACGCGCAGCGCGGTGGCGGTGGACGGGATGTCCACCGCCACCGCCGTCTTTCCCGGCCGGTCCAGGCACTGGGCGCGGCGGCGGTTCCGGGCGGCGGCCGGCGGTGTCGGCCGCCACCGGCCCGGGCTGGGCGCGGCGATCACCCCCCGGCGCGGGCGGACGCGCGGGCGCCGGCAGGCAGATTCGCGGCGAAGATCGCTAATTCCGGTCAGATCCTGTGGTCAGACTCAAAGTTCTGACCGAATTCCGCGATCTTCGCGGGCGCGCGAGCCGTGGGCGCGCGAGCCGCGGGGACAGCGCGTGGCGCGGGACAGCGCGGGCGCAGGGACAGCGCGTGGCGCGCGGGCCTCGCTGGCAGCGGGAGCCGCGGGACAGCGCGGGCAGGTGGCCGCGTGGTTCGGCTACAGGTTGATGCGCAGGGTGGTGTCGGTCGGCGGGACGTGCGCCGCCGGGGCGGCCTGCGCGGACGGCCGGTCCGCCGGGGCGGGGCCGGCGGCCAGGAGGTCGTCGAGCTCGGTCAGCGTCGTGTCGATCGCGCGCAGCAGCGCCGCGCCGATCTCGGCCGCGGCCCGCGCCCAGGCGACGGGGCCGGCGCCGTCCGGCCCGAGCCCGCCCACCGCGGTGCCGGCCAGCACCGCGCCGGGCACCGCCATCCCGGGCAGGACGCTGGCGAGCGGCAGCCCGACCGGCACCCCGGCGGCGGGTGCGGTGACCAGCGTGACGGCCTCGGCGCTGCCCGCCACCAGGGCCAGCGTGCGGGCTGTGCGCGAGCGGCCGGCGGCCAGGCACCTGGCCAGGTCGTCGAGGTGGGCGGCGTCGGCCCGCAGCCCGCCCGCCCAGGCTGTGACGTCCCGGTCGAGCTGCCGGGCCGCAGCGCGGAATGCGGTGCCCGCGGCCCCCTCCCAGCCGGGCAGCCCACCGGCACGCTCACCCAGGGCCTCGGCCGCGTCGGCCTGCCGCCGCAGCTCCTCGGCCCGGTCGCGCCACGGCTGCGGGGACCAGCCCGCCAGTGCCGCCACCGCGTCGCCGGGCAGCGCACCGGTGCGGCGCAGCAGCGGCCAGACCTCGTGCGTCTGCGGCGCACCCCAGCGCGCCAGCGCGTCGTCGGTGCGCGCGAGCAGCCCCGCCGTGTTCGCGTAGAGGTGGGTGAGCACGTCCATCACGCCACCTCGCTCGCCTCGTCGGCCGCGCGGTAGTTCGCTCCGGCGGTGCGGACCTTGCCGGCCAGCTCCCGCAGCCGGGTGTCGAACCCGCTCGCGGCGTCGAGGTGCGCCGACCACGCGGCGCCGTGTGCCCGGTCGGCGGCGCCGGCCAGGCTCGCCATGCGCCCCGGCACGTCGAGCCGCAGCGGCCCGGGGGCGGCGCGGTGCAGCGCTGTGCGCAGTCGCGACATCTCGTCGGCGAGCGCGTCGACCGTTGCTGCCAGCTCGTCCGTCACCGGGCACCTCCGAGCGCCGTAAAGTCGCCGAACGTCTCCTCGTACACCTTGCGCCGGGCCCATGCCGCCGCGTCGTGCGCGGCGGTGATCGCCTGCTGGATCGCGCGGGACAGCTGCGGCCCGGTCAGCCCGTCCAGGGAGCCGGTGACCACCACCCGGCGCACCGCGCCGTCCCCGCCGACCACCACCTCGACCAGGTCCTCGGGGTCACGGACGGTCACCTCCAGCTCGGCGACGGCACGGGCGAGGCTCGCCTGCCGCTGCTCGATCCGCCGGTATGACGCGATCGCCTCCTCGATCCAGGCGTCGTCGATCTCCCGGGGCATGCGGTGACTCCTCATCGGACGGTGACGGCGTACCGACGAAACGCTACCGGTAAATGCCCGCCCCCGGACACCCCTGTGGATAACCGCCTGTGGACAACGGGCGGGAGTGGGTCAGCCGCGCCAGAGTTCGAGCATCATGGCCTCGACGGCGATGCGGGGCTTGACGTTGGCGTCGATGGCGGTGCGGCAGGCCAGCACGGATTCGAGGCGGCGCAGGGTGCTCTCGGCGGTCCAGCGCTGCGCGGCGGCCTCGGCCAGCGCGGCCGTGTCCGCGTGCACCGGGGAGACCGGCCCGCCCCAGCGGGCGTTGAGCACGTCGCGGTAGAAGCCGGCCAGGTCCAGCAGGGCCCGGTCGAGCGCGTCGCGCTGCGCCCGGGTGGCCCGGGACTTCTGCCGCTTCTCCAGGTCCTTGAGCTGCCCGGCGATGCCCCGGGCGGCGCCCGCGGCGCCCTTGCCGGTGCCGCCCGCGCCCAGCGCGGTCTCCAGCGCGGCCCGCTCGGCGGCGTCGGTCTCGGCGACCGCGGCGGCGGCCTCGGCCTCGGCGGCCTCGATCAGCGCGGCGGCCGCGTCGAAGCAGGCCCCCACGCCGGTGAGCTGGCGCGGCACGGCGAGCACCGCGGCACGGCGGTCGCGGGCCTGCCCGTCCCCGGCGAGGCGGCGGGCCCGCCCGACGTGGCCCTGCGCCGCGGCGGCGACCCAGGCGGCGGTCTTCGGGTCGACGCCGTCCCGCTCGACCAGCAGCGCGCTGACCGCGTCGGCGGCGGGCTGGCGCAGCGGCACCACGCGGCAGCGCGAGCGGATCGTCACGGAGATGTCGTCGGGGTGGTCCGACGGCGCGCAGAGCAGGAAGATCGTCCGGTCCGGCGGCTCCTCGACGGCCTTGAGCAGCGCGTTGCCCGCGGCCTCGGTGAGCCGGTCGGCGTCCTCGATGAGCAGCACCTGCCAGCGGCCGTTGGCCGGGGTGGTGGCCGAGCGCAGCACCAGCTCGCGCATCTGCGCCACCGGGATGCTCAGCCCGTCGGGCACCACGAGCCGCACGTCGGGGTGGGTGCCGGCGAGGGTGGTGTGGCAGCCGTCGCAGTGGCCGCAGCCGGGCCCGGCGGCCGGGTCGGTGCACTGCAGCGCGGCGGCGAAGGAGCGGGCGGCGACCGACCGCCCCGAACCGGGCGGGCCGGTGAAGAGCCAGGCGTGGGTCATCGCGCCCGCGCCGACGGTCTCGCCCCGGATGACGGCGGACGCCGCGGCCGCGGCCGCGCGCAGCGTGGTGACGGCGTCGGGCTGCCCGACGAGCTGGGTGAAGACGTCGCTCACTGCGCCCCCTCGCCGGGCCGGGCCTCACTTCGTCGCACGCTCCGACAGTACGTGGGAGTCCTGACACGGTCGACGCCACGTGCCCGGCCGGCACCCGCCCGGGACGGCCGGTGCGGAGTCAGGCGTCAGCCGCGCCCGGCCCGTAACTCAGCCGGGGTGCCGTCGACGGTGGGTGGCTCGCCCGGGGCGGGCACCCGGCCGACCGGACCGGGCTGCGCCTGGCCCGCCGTGCCGTCACCGGACTCCTCATGCGGCGGCGCGGGGGGCAGCAGCCGGGCGACCCGGGCCGCGATCTCCGCGGCGAGCTGCGCCTGGTCCCGCGTGCCGTCGAGCACCAGGTAGCGGGCCGGATCCGCGGCGGCCAGGTCGAGGAAGCCCTGCCGGACCCGCTCGTGGAAGTCGAGCGACTCGCGCTCCAGCCGGTCGGCCTCGCCGCGGCGGCCGACCCGGGCCAGGCCGACCTTCGGGTCGACGTCGAGCAGCACGACCAGGTCGGGCTTGAGCCCGCCGGTGGCCCAGGCGGACAGCCAGGAGACCTCGTCGACCGGCAGCGTACGCCCGGCGCCCTGGTAGGCCAGGGAGCTGTCGACGTAGCGGTCGGAGACGACGATGTCGCCGCGCCGCAGCGCGGGGCGCACCACGGTGGACACGTGGTGGGCCCGGTCGGCGGCGTAGAGCAGCGCCTCGGCGCGCGGGGCGAGCGCGGCCGCGCCGACCGGCCCGGACGTGGTGGTGTGCGTCTCCAGCACCATCTTGCGGATGCGGGCGCCGACCTCGGTGGCGCCGGGTTCGCGGGTCACCACGACCTCGCGCCCCTCGGCGGCCAGCGCCTGCGCCAGCAGCCCGATCTGGGTCGACTTGCCCGCGCCCTCGCCGCCCTCGAACACGATGAACACGCCGGTGCCCGGCTTGACCTCGGCGAGGCCGAGCGGGCGGCCGCGCATCGAGCTGATCAGGTCGGGCAGCAGCGGCACGCCGGGCTTGTCGTCCATCTGGCGCAGCGCCCAGAAACCCGCCAGCACGCCGAGCACGCCCGCGACGCCGAGCAGCACCCGGGTCGAGGAGATCGGCACGCCGGTGTTGCCGACGTCGCGCGAGCCGCCCAGGCCGACGAGCACGCCGGACAGCGAGATCGCGAGCATCAGCACGACCCGGGTGCCGGTCTGCACCACGGCGAACACCCGGCCGCGCACCTCGTCGTCGACCTCGCCGCCGAGCAGCGTGGTGCCGGACAGGAAGGCCATGCCCGCGCCGGAGCCGACCAGCAGCGCGCCGATGACGGCCAGCGACAGGTGCGGGACCAGCGACAGCAGCGCCACGGACGCGCCGGCGAGCATGATGCTCAGGCAGAACCAGCGCCGCCGGGACAGGCCGCCGATCAGGCGCGGGCCGAGCGCGATGCCCAGCCCGAGGCCGATGAAGATCGCCGCGAACAGGATGGCGAAGGTGGCGTCGCCGCCGCCCAGCGAGAAGGCGAAGAACTGCCCGGTGCCGATGACCACGCCGCCCGCCGCGAACGCGCCGAGGATGCCCAGCACCAGGCCGCGCACCATCGGGGTGGTGCCGATGAAGCGCCAGCCGTCGACGAACTGGCGCAGCATGCTGTCGCTCTGCTTGGCGCCGCCGTTGTGGCCGGAGATCTCCCGGATGCCGAAGAACACCACCAGCGCGGTGGCCAGGCGGGAGAAGGCGAGGAAGTACAGCGCGAGGCTGGACGGGTCGGCCCAGGCCGCGACGGTGACGCCGGACTTCTCCAGCGACTGGTAGAGCTGGTTGAGCAGGGCCAGCACCGCCGCGGCGAGCACCGGCGTGATGCCGTACGTCGTGATGAGGGTGAGCTGGTTCGCGGCCTCCAGCCGGGCGCGGGGGATCAGGTTCGGGACCGCGGCGTCCTTGGCCGGGATCCAGATCAGCGTGATCGCCTCGATGATGAAGGTCGCCACCGCCGCCCAGCCGACAGTGATCTTGGCGTCGGTGGAGTACAGCGCGACGGTGGGGATCGTGAAGAACAGCACGAAGCGCACCAGGTCACAGATGACCATGGTGTAGCGACGGTCCCACCGGTCGGCCATCACCCCGGCCAGCGGCCCGAGCACCAGCGCCGGCAGCAGGCGCACGGCGATGACCGAGCCGAACGCCAGACCCTTCGCGGCGTTGCCGCTGACCTGCGCGGAGGCGAAGGTGGCGGTGGCGAGCAGGCCCAGCCAGTCACCGAGCGACGCCACGCTCAGCACCAGCCAGAGCCGGCGGAAGGGGCGGATGCGCAGGATGGCCCGCAGCTCGGCGGCGCCGTTCAGATCCGCCTGCGCGACGGCGGCCGGGAACGGTGCGGCGTCCGCTCCCGTTCCCGGCGTACTGCTGGCCCTGTCCTTGATGGCACTGCCTCCCGCGTCACTGCCCGCTCGACTCGGGTCAGCGGGTGCGCTGACCGCGGCCATGGCAATAGCGCCCGGGCGTCCTGCGGCTTCACTCTAGTCCTGCCCCGGCGAGGGCCTACCCTGGTTCGACCCTGAAGACTTGCCACAAAAATGAGGGAGTGGTACGGCTCACCAGCGCCGATCTCAGGTGAGAGCGAACGCCTGGAGGTAGCCGCGCACCAGCCGCTTCGATTCTGCCAGCACCGCGGCGTCGCCGTCGGGGTGACGGCGGAACGCGAGCTTGATCAGCGCGTCGGCGGCCTCCACCGAGACGGTCAGCGCGAAGCGCAGGTCCGCCGAGTCCGGCGCGTTGTGGAAGCGGATGAGCAGATCGGCCAGGTGGTCGGCGATGACCGCGTTGTTGTCGCGCTCCGGGTCGATCAGGTGCACGTCCACCACGTCGCCGAAGTGCAGCGTCCGGAAGCCGGGCACGCTGCGGTGCAGCTCGATGTACTCCTCGATGGCCCCGTCGACGCCGTCCCACCAGTGGGCCAGCTCACCCGCGGGGATGCGCTCGGCCAGCCGCTCCAGGTAGGCCTCGACGTTGCGCAGGGTCAGCGCCTGCACGATGGCCCGCTTGTCCGGGAAGAACTGGTAGACCGAACCGATCGCGACACCGGCGCGCTCGGCCAGCAGCGTGGTGCTGAGGCCGTCGTAACCGACCTCGTCGATCAACTCAGCGCACGCGTCGAGCATGCGCTGCACCCGCGCGACACTGCGGCCCTGCACCGGGACCCGGCGCAGCGGCCCGGCGCTGACAGCTGGTGTGGACACTGATCCGCTCCTCACCGTGGCGTGCGTTCCGAGAACCGGCGCCACGCTCGCATTCGACACCCTACCCAGAGTCAACGACCCTGGGCAGGGTCGGTAAGCGGTCAGCCCGTCGTCTTCTTCGCCGCGGCCTTCTTTGGCACGCTCGGCGTGGCCTTCTTGGCGGCCTTCTTCGCGGTCGCCGCCTTGGCCGTGGTCGCCTTCTTGGCCGCCGTGGCCTTGGTCGCGGCCTTCGTCGCCTTGGCCGGCGCGGCCTTCTTCGCGGGCGCCTTCTTCGGCGCCGGGCCCTTGGCCCGCTTCTCCGAAAGCATCTCGGAAGCCTGCTCGATGGTCAGCCCCTCGGGGGTCTGCCCACGACGCAGCGACGCGTTGGACTCGCCGTCGGTGACGTACGGCCCGAACCGGCCGTCCTTGATGACCAGCGGTTTGTCGGTCAGCGGGTCGACGCCCATCTCCCGCAGCGGCGGCTGGGCGGCCCGGCGGCCCCGCTGCTTCGGGGCGGCCAGCAGCGTCAGCGCCTGCTCCAGGGTGACCGTGAAGAGCTGGTCCTCGCTCTCCAGCGAGCGGGAGTCCCCGGCACGCTCGATGTACGGGCCGTACCGCCCGTTCTTGGCGAAGATCTCCTGCCCCTCGGCGTCCCGGCCGACCAGGCGCGGCAGCGACAGCAGCCGCAGCGCGTCGGCCAATGTCACCTGATCGGGTGACTGGTTCTTCAGCAGGGAGGAGTTCACCTCGCCACTGGAGACGTACGGCCCGAACCGGCCGGACTTGAGCACCACCGGCTCGCCGGTCTCCGGGTGCTCGCCGAGCTTGCGCTCGCCGCCGCCGCCGAGGAACAGCTCCTCGACCTTCTCCGGGGTCAGCTCGTCGGGCGCGATGCCCTCCGGGATGGACACCCGGTCGCCCTCGGCCGCGGTCTCGGTGTCGGGGTCGCCCTCCTCGGGGATGTTCCCGCCCACCGGGCCCTTGCCGTTGCCGCCGCCCTGCGGCGTGCGCTGCAGATACGGCCCGTACCGGCCGACCCGCACCACGACGTCGCGGTCCTGGTCGTCGGTGAACAGCCGAATCGAGTTGATGCTGCGCGCGTCGATCGCGCCCAGGTGCTCGGTGACCAGCTTCTTCAGGCCGCCCGCCTGCGCGACCGAGCCTTCCTCGGCGGTCGGCGAGCCGAAGTAGAAGGAGGTCAGGAACTCCAGCGCGGTGGCGTCGCCGCCCGCGATCTGGTCGAGCTGGTCCTCCATCGCCGCGGTGAAGCCGTAGTCGACCAGCCGCGGGTAGTGCTGCTCCAGCAGCCCGATCACCGCGAACGCGACGAAGGTCGGGATCAGCGCCTGGCCCCGCTTGGTCACGTAGCCGCGGTCCTGGATCGTCTGCATGATCGACGCGTACGTCGACGGGCGGCCGATGCCCAGCTCCTCCAGCGCCTTGACCAGCGAGGCCTCCGTGTAACGGGCCGGCGGCTGGGTGGTGTGGCCCACCGCCTCCAGACCCTCCTCGGTCAGCCGCTGGTCCTTGACCAGCACCGGCAGCTTGCGCTCGGCGTCGTCGGCCTCGGCGGACTCGTCGTCGGACGACTCCACGTACGCCCGCAGGAAGCCGGGGTCGGTGATGGTCCGGCCGCTGGCGGCGAAGTCGGCGTCCTCGTTCTGCGGGGTGGTCGCGCGGATGCGCACGCTCACCGTCATGCCGACCGCGTCGGACATCTGCGACGCGATGGTGCGCTGCCAGATCAGCTCGTAGAGCTTGTACTCCTCGGTGGACAGCTCGCCGCGCACCGCGCCCGGGGTGCGGAAGGTGTCGCCCGCGGGGCGGATCGCCTCGTGCGCCTCCTGCGCGTTCTTCACCTTGCCCGAGTAGCGGCGCGGCTGCGGCGGCACGGCGCCCGAGCCGTACAGCTCGGCGATCTGCGTGCGGGCCGCGGCGATGGCCGACTCGGAGAGGTTCACCGAGTCGGTACGCATGTAGGTGATGTAGCCGTTCTCGTACAGCCGCTGCGCGGTGCGCATCGTCGCCGCCGAGGAGAAGCGCAGCTTGCGGGCCGCCTCCTGCTGCAGCGTCGAGGTGATGAACGGCGCGTACGGCTTGCGCCGGTACGGCTTCTCCTCGACCCGGGTGACCGTGAACGGCCGGCCGTCGAGCCGGGCTGCCAGGCCCCGCGCCCCGTCGCCGTCGAGCTGCACCACGCCCGAGCCGGGACGCAGCCGGCCCGTCGTCGGGTCGAAGTCCTTGCCGGTGGCGATCCGGTCGCCGTCCAGCGCGATCAGCGTCGCGGTGAACGTGCGCGGCCCGGTCTGGCTCGCCTTGTCGACGGCCAGCGTCGCGGTGATGTCCCAGTAGTCGGCGGCGCGGAACGCCATCCGCTGCTTCTCCCGCTCGACCACGATGCGGGTGGCCACCGACTGCACCCGACCCGCGGACAGGCCGCGCTGGACCTTCTTCCACAGCACCGCGGAGACGTCGTAGCCGTACAGCCGGTCCAGGATGCGCCGGGTCTCCTGCGCGTCGACCAGGTCGCGGTCGATGTCGCGCGGGTTGGCCACCGCGGCCTGGATGGCCGGCTTGGTGATCTCGTGGAAGACCATCCGCTTGACCGGGACCTTGGGCTTGAGCGTCTCCACCAGGTGCCAGGCGATGGCCTCGCCCTCGCGGTCCTCATCTGTGGCGAGCAGGACCTCGTCGGCGTCCTTCATCAGCGCCTTCAGGCGCGTGACGTGCTTGGCCCGGTCCGGGTTGACGATATATACGGGAGCGAAGCCGTTGTCGACGTCGACGCCGAGGTAGGCCCACGGCTCCTTCTTGTACTTCTCGGGCATCTGCTTCGCGCCTGCGGGCAGGTCACGAATGTGCCCGAGGCTCGCTTCGACGACGTAACCCGGGCCGAGGTACCCCGAGATCGTCTTCGCCTTCGCCGGTGATTCGACGATCACGAGACGGTTCCTGGCAGCTGTCGGCACGTTCTCTCTCCGCGGTGGTCCGGGTGGCTGATACCGCCGTGAATCCGGCGGCTCGGTCTGAGGTGGCTCGTCTGAGGTTACGCAGCGGTCGGGCTGCGGCGGGCGTCTCGGCGCTGCGACACCGGCCGCGGATGTCCAAGGTAACGCTCAGTGTGCGCCGGGGGTCACGCACCCCATCGACGTACGGGCACATTCCTGTGACCGCTGACACGATACTCCAGGCCACAATCCGGACAACGGGGATTCCCGCTCGGATATCGCCGTGACCGTACGCTGGTCATTCGGTCTCGCTCGGGTGCCCCGTGCCCGCATACGTGAGCCAGGCGGTGCGTCGTTCGTCGTCGATCAGGTACCAGACACGGCCACCGCCACTGACCTCGTACTGCCAGCGCTCGTAAGCCTCGCCCTTCCACAACCCCGTGCCGAGCGAACCTTTCAGCCTGTGCTGCCGGTCGGGCGCGGCCATGGAGCGGGGAGACGCACGGATCGCGTCGTGGGCGCGCCGGAGATTGCCGGGGACCTGGCGGGCGAGCTGGTCCCAGCCATCGGCTGCGGCGGAGTTGGCGAAGCGCAGGTCAAACTCGCCCTCGACGGGCGGGGGCGCGGCCCGTTCTCCGCGTTTGGGGCTCAACGGTCGCCATCCGGGACCGGCACCGCCCCGAGATCTCCTTCGGGCTCACGTCGCAGGATCTCCAGCAGCGCCGGGTCCGCGTACACCTCCGCGGTGTGCCGCCACTGTTCCAGCAGCACCGCGACCGGCGACAGGTTGGCCAGGCTCGCCGCACCCCGAGCCACCTCGACCAGCTCGGTGAGCATCGCATCCTGGTCGTGCTCCGGCAGGAACGTCGTCCACGGCAGTGCGTCTCGGACCGCCACCCAGACCACGTCCACCGGCTGGGTGCGGACCAGGCTGGCCAGCAGGCGGGCCGTGAAGTCGACCACCACACCATCCCGCTCCATCTGGTCCACGCGCATCAGTGCCAGGTCGACGTCGTCGCGGCGCCGCAACCGCAGCGCGCGGACCGCGCTCAAGCGTTTGGCCGCAGCTCCCGGCCGATGTAGGAACTCGCTGAACGGAAGGTCCTCGTATGCCACCACCACGACATCCACACTACCGTGGATGTCGGGACCCATCGACCCTTCACTCAGGCCCAGCCGTGGCGGGCGGCGTGCCAGCCGAGCTGCATGCGGCTCTCGACGCCGGCGAGGTCCATCAGGTGGCGCAGCCGGCGCTGCAGCGTACGCAGGGACAGGTCGAGCTGGGTCGCCACGGCCTGGTCGGTGAGGCCGGACAGCAGCAGCGACAGGATGCGGCGGTCCAGCTCGGTCGGGCCGTCGCCCTCCTGCTCGGTGTAGGGCAGCTCACCCCCGAAGGCGGACAGCTCCAGCGGGTACGCGCGCAGCCACACCGTCTCGAACAGCGCCTCCAGCGCGGAGAGCAGCCCGCTGCGGTGCAGCAGCACGGCGCCGGGCTCGCTGCCGGGCGGCGTGGCGAGCGAGGCCGTGATCGGCACCAGGGCCAGGTCCTCGTCGGCCAGGATCAGCTTCATCGGCAGGCTGTCGACGACCCGCAGCTCGACCCCGCGGTGCAGCGAGTCGACGACCTCCGCGACGATGTCCGGCTCGGCCAGCACGGCGCGCTCCAGCACCACCCGGAACCGGACCCCGCGGCGGGCCGCGGCGTCCTCCTGGGAGTTCTGGCCCGGCCGCACCGCGATGTAGGGCGCGGTGACGAAGTTGCGGATCTCCCGCCGGGCCGCCTGCTGCACCTGCTGGAAGCGCAGCCGGATGGCGTCCACGCCCGTCACCACCTCGATCAGGTCGTTGATGCTGCGCCCGGCGACGGACGCGCGGTGCTCCTCGGCGAGCGACACCAGGGCCTGCTCCGCCATGCGCAGCCCGTCGCGGCGCTCGGTGATCAGCGCGCCCAGCGCCATCGCCGGCGGCGCGGCGATGAACGCCTCACCACCGGAGCGCAGCGCCAGGCCCCAGTCGACCAGGCGGTTCAGGCTCTTGTCGACGGCCGGCTCGGGCAGCTCCAAGGCGTCGGCCAGCAGCATCGCGGTGGCACTCGGCCGGGCGAGCAGCGCACGGTAGACGGCCTCCTCGTCGGGTGCGAGCCCGAGCGCTCCCAGCATCGGCGACCGACCCCCTTCCGCGCGTCGCAGCGGGGAGAGTATGCGCCATGCCGGTGGATCCTGAATAGCCCCTGATGGCGAGGGGTGCGACGGGAAGGGCCCCGGGGAGTCGCCTCCCCGGGGCCCGTTCTTGGTGCTCATCGCAGGCCGTACGCCCGGATGACCTCGTTCTTCACGCTGTACCCGGCGTTCGTCTCGGCGCTCGCGCGCACCGAGATGAAGCCGCCCGCCTTCTTCGCGGTCTTGAACTGACCGGTCCACCTGCCGCCGGCGCCCTTGGTCAGGGTCACCTTCTGCCAGCTGGCTCCGTCGTCGTAGGAGACGTCGAGCGTCACCTTGGTGACGGCGCCGGGCACGGTGCCGCCGTCCATCGACACCGGATGCAGCGAGATCTGCTGCACGTCACCCGCCTTCACGTCGCCGTGCAGGTCGGTATCCAGCTTGTAGTCCAGGTTCAGCACCGAGAACCGCTGGAAGTAGTCCGAGTCGACGGTGTCGGACATGAACGTCCACTCGGTGTGCGTGCGGGTCGACAGCCGGAAGACGTCACCGGGCCGCTCCGCGGCCAGCACCACGCGGTAGGGCAGGTTGCCCGGCGGCACCTGGCCGAACTGCATGTCCCCGCTCATGTCGTTGTGCTCGATCAGGGTGTCGCCCTGGTACACCCACAGCTGCGAGGGGGTCTCGCCCCACGGCAGGTAGCCGCCGAGCCGCATGTTCTCCGCCGACGAGGCCCAGGCCTGCACGTTCCAGGTCATGTAGTCCCGCGCCCGGGAGTTGTACACCCCGAACGAGTTGCTCTGGGCGGGACGGCTCAGCGGGGCGAACCAGTCCAGACGGGTGGTGGTGTTCGCCCGGTACGTGTCGGTGCCCGACACCATGGCCCACGGCAGGTTGCCCGCGACGTTCTGGCCGTGCGACTCCACCCAGACCTGGTCCGGGGTCACCCAGTCGACCCGGGTGCCCGGGTGCCACTCGCGCTCGTGGAAGCCGAGCGAGGGCGACAGGGTCAGGTCGTAGCGGTAGCCGCTGCCGTCACCGGGGGTCGCCCCGTTGTAGAACCGGTTGTCGATCTTCGCCAGTTCGCGCTGGGTCGGCTTGTAGACCAGCGGCCGGTCCGGCACCTGGCCCGGGTAGTCGCGGGTCAGGTCGTAGACGAACGGCGTGTACTCCGTCCGCTTCACCGTCAGCGGGAGACCGAACTTCGCCATCGCGATGACGGCCTTGCCCGCGTCGCGGTGCACGGTGGCCACCGGGATCGTCGACTCGCCGACGTACTCCATCAGGCCGCCGACGCCGTCGTTGACGACGACCAGCGCCTTCGCCCCCGCCGCGATGGCGGCCGCGGTGCGCTCCTCCGGCGCGACCTCGTCGCTGCGCTGGATGACCGCGACCTTGCCCTTGGCGTTGACCTTGGCGTAGTCGGCCGCCGCGCCCTTGCCGGCGAAGACCGTGCGCAGGGTGTCCGTGCCGGTGTCCTGCAGGCCGCCCGGCTGGGTGAGGGCGTCGAAGCGGACCCGGCCGCCCAGCACGCTCAGGTCGAGCATTGGCTCACCCTTGCGCCAGCGCGTGGTGAGCACGAACTCACCGCCCTGCGTCATCGGCTCCGTCGGCGCCACGTACAGGTCGTCGACCGCCGGTGGGATCTGGAACGCGTTGCGGAAGTCGTACCAGGAGTCGGTGTTCGGGTAGTGGATGTTCAGGTCGATCTTGCGCTGGCGGTCCTCGGTGCGCTGCGGCGCCGCGGTCTCCAGCAGGTGCGCCTTGCTCGCGTCCAGCACCACCTCGGCGCCGGAGCCGTTGAGCACGACCTCCGGGTCGGCCAGCACGACCATGCCGGAGCGGTCGGGCTTCTCGCCGGGCACGTCCAGCGCGCCGACCACCGAGTAGGTGCCCGGCATCATCCGCATGGTGAGCGAGCCCTCGATGTACGCCGACCACGGCCACTGGTCACCGGCCAGGTTGATGCCGACGTAGCCCGAGGCGGGCTTGCCGTCGCGGCCGACCAGCTTGATGGTCAGGTTGTAGCGCTCCTCCTCCTTCAGCAGCGCCACCGAGGTGCGGGTCACCGGCTGGCCGGTGCTCGCGTCGGTGCCCACCACGTAGCCGACGTGACGGCCCGCGGAGGCCACCTGCGGGTCGCCGGTGACCGGGACCGTGGCCTTGCCGCCGGCCGGGACGGTCACCGTCGACGCGCCGAGCGTGAACGGGCCGCCGGCGTTGGTCAGCGCCAGGTTCAGCGTGACGTCGGTGGCGCCGGTGTTGGTGAAGGTCACGTCCTTCGTCACGGCCACGTCGGTGGGCTCGTGCGGCCACGTGTAGTTGCCGAAGAAGAGCGAGCCGGTGCCGCGGACGGTGGCGCGCACGGCGGCGGCCACGTCCAGGCGTCCGGTGCCCACCTCGTACGGCGAGTACCACTCGGCCAGGCCCTTCGCGGTGCTCATCAGGTGCTCCTTGAGCTGCGCGCCGGTCCAGTCCGGGTGCTGCTCGGCCAGGATCGCCGCCGCGCCGACCACGTGCGGGGTGGCCATCGAGGTGCCGCTGATGGTGCGGTAGAGGCCTTCGCCGCCGTCGGTCATCTCCTGCGAGCGGGCCGCGGTGATGTCCACGCCGGGCGCCGCGATGTCCGGCTTCATGCCGCCGGAGAACGCCAGCGGGCCGGTGCTGGAGAAGTACGCCAGCTCGTCCTGCTTGTTGGTGGCGGCCACGGTCAGCGCCGAGGCGGCCGCGCCCGGGGTGGAGATGCTCTCCGGGCCCGCGTTGCCGGCGGCGATCACGAACAGCGTGCCGTACTGCGCGGACAGCGCGTCGACCGTCTGCGACATCGGGTCGCTGCCGTCGGTCGGGTAGCTGTCGCCGAGGCTCATGTTGACGACGTCGGCGCCCTGCTGGGCGGCCCACTCCATGCCGGCGATGATCCAGGAGTCCTGGCCGTAGCCCTCCACGCCGCCGAGCACCTTGCCGACGATCAGGTCGGCGTCGGGGGCGACGCCCTTGTTGTCGCCGCCGGACGCGCCGCCGGTGCCGACGATGGTGCCGGCCACGTGGGTGCCGTGCCCGTTGATGTCGGTGATCGCCTCACCGGGCACGAAGCTCGCGGTGGCGTCGATCTGGTCCTTCAGGTCCGGGTGGTTGACGTCGATGCCGGTGTCCAGCACCGCCACCTTGACCCCGTCGCCGGTGTAGCCGGCCGCCCAGGCCTCGGGCGCGCCGATCAGCGGCACGCTCTCCTTGAGGTTGACCTCGACCCGGCCGTCCAGCCACAGCTTCGCGACCCCGGCGCCGAGCACCGGCTTCGGCCGGGCTGCCGCGGCCGTCTGGGGCTGCGTCGCACTGCCCTGTGGTGCGACGGCGGTCCAGAAGGTGCGGGCCTGCTTCTTGTCGGCCTTCAGTGCGGCGCCGCGGATGCCCTTCAGCCGGCGGACCACCTTGCTGCCCTGGGGGGCGGCGGGCTCGGTCGCGGTGCGGGCCTTGCTCGGCGCGTACGTCGCGATCAGCGGCACGCCGCCCGACTTCGCGTCGTCGTAGCCCATCTCGATCAGGTCGGTGACGTTGAACAGGCGCTTGTCGAGCTTGTCCGCGGCCAGCAGGCCCAGGGCCTCGTCCGGGATGACGTAGATGTCGCCCATGATCTGCTGCATGCGGACGCCGCCGACGGCGCTGTCCGGGCGGTCGACGTCGGCGATCTGCTTGCCGTCGGCCAGCGTGGTGACCGTGACGACGTCACCGGTGACCAGCGTGACCTGGTGGGTCGCGGTGGGCTTGGCCTGCACCGCGGGCCGCTGCGGGGCGGCCTGCGCGGGCGCCTGCAGGACAGCCGAGCCGGCCGCCAGCAGCGGCAGCGTGCTGGCCGCGGAAATCAGCCGCCAGCGCCTGCGCCAGAGGGGGGAACGTGACGAGGGGGAGAACATGACAAGGGTCTACCGGCCTACCACGGCACAGGTGAATAGGTCACGGTGGCGGAGTTGCGCCATGGCGAAACTCCGCCAACCCGCTGGTAGCGCCACCGTCACTGCGAGCAGACCGCCAGACCGCCGCGACACCGCCCTTGGTCCTTGATCAGTGCTCGTGAGCTGGCCGGACCCGCATCCGGCGGCCTACGCTGTGCCGAGCGTGCGGCGCGGCGAAGGGGTGTGCGGTGGAGTTCCGGCTGCTCGGCCCCGTCTCCGCCCACGACGGCGGGCAGCCCGTGCCGCTCGGCGGCGCGAAGCCCAAGGCGCTGCTCGCCGCCCTGCTGCTGGAGCACGGCCGGGTCGTGGCGACCGGCAGCCTGGTCGACATCCTGTGGGGCGACGACCCGCCCGACACCGCCCGCGCGCTCATCCAGACGTACGTGTCCACGCTGCGCCGCGCGCTCGCCAGGCACGGCGCCGGAGACGTCATCACCACCGCCTCCCCCGGGTACGTCGCGCGCGTCGACCCCGACACCCTCGACAGCGCGGTCTTCGCCCGGCTGCTGGGCGAGGGACGGGCCGCCGCGGCGGCGGGCGACCACCCGCGCGCCGCCGCGCTGCTGCGCCGGGCGGGCGAGCTGTGGACGGGCCCGGCACTGTCCGGGCTGGAGGACTCCGGCCTGGCGGCCGAGGCGGCACGCCTGGACGGGCTGCGTACGGCGGCGGTCGAGGAGCGCATCGCGGCGGAGATCGCGGCGGGCCAATGGGGGCACCTGGCCGGCGAGCTGACGGTGCTCGTCGGACGGCATCCCACCAACGAGCGGCTGCGCGGCCAGCTGATGACGGTGCTCTACCGGCTGGGCCGGCAGGCCGAGGCGCTGGCCTGCTACCGCGAGGCGCGCGAGGCGCTCATCGAGGAGCTGGGCGTGGAGCCCGGCGCGGAGCTGACGGCGCTGCACCACGCGATCCTGCGCGGGGAGACCGAGCAGCTGGCCGCCTCGCCGGAGCAGGCCGGGCCGGGCACGGTCCGGCCGGTGCCGGCCCAGCTCCCGCCGGTGCCCGCCGACTTCACCGGCCGGGCCGCCGAGCTCGGAGCGCTGACGGCGGCGCTGCGCCCGGCGGGCGGCGCACCGGCCACGCAGATCATCGCCGGGCCGGGCGGCACCGGGAAGTCGACCCTGGCCGTCGCCGTCGGGCACCGGCTCGCCGAGGACTTCCCCGACGGCCAGCTCTACGCGGAGCTGCGCGGCATGAGCGACGCCCCGGCCGACCCGGGCGAGGTGCTGGCCCGGTTCCTGCGCGCGCTCGGGGTGGAGCAGGCGCAGCTGCCCGAGGGCACCGGGGAGCGGGCCGACCTCTACCGGACGCTGCTGGCCCAGCGGCGGATGCTGATCGTGCTCGACGACGCCGTCTCCGAGCAGCAGGTGCGCCCGCTGCTGCCGGGACGCCCCGGCTGCGCGGTCGTCATCACCAGCCGGGACCGGCTCGCCGGGCTGTCCGGCACCACGCTGACCGACCTGCGGGTGCTCGACGAAGAGGAGGCGCTGCTCCTGCTGCGCCGCCTGGCCGGCGACGCGCGGGTCGACGAGGACGTCGAGGCGGCGCGCCGGATCACGGCGTACTGCGGCAACCTGCCGCTGGCGCTGCGGATCGTCAGCGCCCGGCTGGCGGGCCGCCGCGCGCTGCCGCTCAAGCCGCTGGCCGACCGGCTGGCCGACGAGAGCCGGCGGCTCAACCACCTGTCCGCCGGCGACGTCGGCGTACGCAGCAGCATCGAGCTGAGCTACCGCGCGCTCGACCCGCAGACCCGCTCGACGCTGCGCCGGCTCGGCTGGTTCGGCGTGCCCGACTTCTCGCCCTGGGTGGTGTCTTGGCTGGTCGAGACGAGCCTCGCCGCGGCCGAGGAACTGGTCGAGCAGCTGGTGGACGCGCACCTGGTCGAGTTCATCGGGGTCGACCGCATGGGCGGCCTGCGCTACCGGCTGCACGACCTGATCCGGCTGTACGCCCGCGAGTGTGCGGCGCTGGAGGAGCCCGCCGACGACCTGGCCGAGGCGGTGGCCCGGGCGCTGCGCGGCTGGCTGGCCCTGATCCACCGCACCGCCGCCGACTCGCCGCCCGCCGAGATCCGCTGGCGGCGGCCGATGCGCCCGCACGACGTCGCGGACGAGCTGACCGCGCTGGTCATCGCGGACCCCTGGGACTGGTTCGAGGCGGAGCAGTCCGCGCTGGCCTCCGGGGTGGAGCGCGCGCTCGCCCTGGGTCTGCACGACCTGGTCTGCGAGTTCGCCTCGGCGCGCAACGCGTCGGCGTTCATGGGCGCGGGCCGGTTCGACACGCGCACCCGGGTGATCGAGGCGGCGCTGACCGCGGCCCGGCGCGCGGGCAAGCCGCACGACGAGGCCGTGATCCTGACCGAGCTCGGCCAGCTGCGCTACGACCAGGACCGCTACACCGAGGCGCGGCAGCACTTCCGGGCCTCGCTGAGCCTGTTCCGCGAGCTGGGCGACCCGCCGGGACAGGCCGCCGCGCTGGCCGGGCTGGGCATCGCCTGCCGCGAGCCGGGCCGGTTCGCCGAGGGGGTGCACTTCCTCGACCAGGCCGCGGCGCTGCTGGAGCAGGCCGGGGACGACATCGGCATCGGGTACTCCCGGCGCATCGCCGGGTCGGTGCGGCTCGAACTCGGCGACTACCCGGGCGCGCTGGCCGACCTGAACGCGTCGCTGGCGGCGTACCGGCGGGCCGGCAGCCGGCTGGGCGAGGGGCACACGCTGCGCACGCTCGGGCTCTACCACCGGGCCCGCGACGAGTGGGCGCAGGCCGAGCAGCGCTGCGACGAGTCCGTCGCGATCTTCCACGAGCTGGGCGACGAGCTGATGGAGGCGTACGCGGTGCGGGCGCTGGCCAAGACGCACCTGCGCCAGGGCCGGCCCGACGAGGCGCTGCCCCGGCTGGAGTGGGCGCTGTCGATCAGCCACACCATGGGCGACCGCTGGGGGCAGGGCGCCACCCTGCGCGTGCTCGGCCAGCTCCATCTCGCGCAGGACCGCCTCGACCTGGCCGAGGCCTGCCTCGACGCGGCCCGCGACATCTGGCAGTCGATGGAGGTGCCGGTCTGGCAGGCCCGCATCGACCGCGACCGGGCGCTGCTGCTGGCCGCCCGCGGCGACGACGCGGGGGCGCGGATCGCGCGCGAGCACGCCCGCCGGGTGTTCCACGACCACGGCGCCCGTGAATACCACGAGCTCACGGCCTGATTCCGCGCCCCGCTGCGGCGATTACAGAAAAGTTCCAGCGGTCCCTGCGACTCTTCTTCCTGTCGGAGGTACGGGTGGCTCGGCACGGGGCGAGCCACCCGGCCCGGCGCCAGGGAGCGACCGGCCGGACGGGGGACCGTCGGACGCGCCGATCGTTGCCTGCTCCGGGGAGGGGATGCCGTGGCGGAGATGGTGCTGCTGTCGGATGCTGCCGTCGTGGAGACACCGGTCGCCGAGTGCGACGAACGTCTGGTGGATCTACGCACCGTGGGCGCACTGCGCCTCGACTCGCGCCTCGCGGACTCCGCGGGCGCCTACGCGCATGTCCGGCTGAGCGTGGTGGACCGCCTGGTCACCGCGCAGACGCTGCTGCCCGCCGGGCTGCGGCTGCTGATCGTCGAGTGCTACCGGCCGATGTCGCTGCAGCGGCACTACTTCGAGGCGCACAAGGACCGGCTGCGCGCCATCCAGCCCGGCCACGACGAGAGCTGGTATCACCGCCGCGCCAGCCGCTACATCTCCCCGCCGGAGGTCGCGCCGCACGTCGCGGGCGCCGCGGTGGACCTCACGCTGTGCACCGCCGACGGCACCGAGCTGTGGATGGGCACGCAGGTCAACGACACCGACAGCGAGGCCTGCCACACCGACTCCGCCAACGTCTCGGCCGAGGCCGCGCGCCACCGCCGGTATCTGGCCGACGCGCTCACCTCGGTCGGCATGGTCAACTACCCCACGGAGTGGTGGCACTGGTCCTACGGCGACCGGTACTGGGCGCACGTCACCGGGGCGCCGGTGGCCCGCTACGGCCCGGTCAGCTCGCTGCCCGCGGCACGGCCGGTGCCCGCCGTCAACTGACCCGCCACGATCGTCTCGCCGCCTGCGGAGGGGTCGGCGCCCGCCGTCGACCCGCCCGCGGCCCAGTCGGCGTCGGCGGTCAACTGGCCCGGCGCCTCGGCGCTCGGGCGGCGCGGCGCGCGCGGCACACGATCAGGCCGCGCGGCGTCCTCCGCCGGGTCCGGCAGGTTCTCCGGCTCGGGCCGGTCGCCCGGCCAGGCGCCCGGCGGGGCGGCGGCGGGACGCTCGCCGATCAGCTCGCGGAGCCGGGCCACCCGGCGCCGCCCGCTGATCCGCAGCGCCGGGCCGCGGCCCAGCTCCGCCACGCACGCCAGCGCGGTGAACGCGCGCAGCGCCACCGCCGAGCAGTGCTCGTCGTTCGCGCCGAGCCGCAGCACCGCGCCGTCGCCCTCGGGGTCGACCGTGCCCGCGGCCGCGAACCACAGCCGCAGCCGCGCCCCGTCCAGCGCGAAGCCCGCCGGCGGGCGCTTGCCCGCGCCGCGCAGCCACGCCTCGGCCAGCGGCGCCAGCATCCCGGTGTACGCGGTGCGCACGCCGAAGTGGCCCTCGATCGCGGCCGGCTCCCAGCTGGTCTCCAGGCCGCGCGCGGTGAACTCGGCCGCCAGCGCGTGCACCCGCCAGGCCGCCTCCACCACCACCGACACCCGCGCCGTGCCGCCCATCCGCGTCACCTGGCCGGGCCCGATGAGCAGCCCCGACAGGTCGTACGCGGACGGCCGGGCCGACTCCGCGGAGAACATGGCGAGCTGGCGGTTCAGAGACACTCCGGCACCTCGCCGAAGGCCTGCTGCAGCTCGGTCGAGCGCAGCGAGCCGGTGTCCAGCGCGCTGGCGTCGTACTCGCGCTGCAGCGTCACCATGACCGCGGAGACGTCGTCGTAGAACTTCGCCGCGTCGTCGGTGGGCAGGGCGCGCATCGCCTCGCCGGCGCGGCCGTACGCGTCGCGCACCTTGGCCAGCGAGCCGGTCACCCCGTCGGCTATCTCGGGGCCGTCGTCCACCTCGGGCACACCCACCGCCTCGACCCTGCCGCGGGCCTTCTCGCTGGCGTCGCGGGCGCCCTCCAGCATCCGGACCAGGTTCTCCTTGGCCTGCTGGGGCGTGGTCGCCTGCGGAGTCTGCTGCTGCGCGCGCGTGGTCAGCGTGGCGATCTCGTCCCGCCACGGGTTCAGCGCCGAGCACACCGACGCTGCCCACACCCGCGGCGGCGGCCCCTCCGCCATGCACCCGCCGAGCAGCCCCGCCGCCACCGTCAGCAGCGACACGAACCCCACGCGGCCCCTACGCATGAGGTGCAGCCTAACTCCGCCGCCCACCCGCGCGGTGATCTTGCACCGATGTACCGCGTGACCCGGGCGAAGTGGACGGCGCCGCGGCCGCTCGCGCCAGGATGGACGGCTGGGCCCGGACAAAGCACGGCGGCGCCCTCCCCCCGGGGCGGGGGGCCCGTCCGCGCAGAGAGGAAGAGCGGCG